>NZ_JXMW01000025.1 GCF_002072215.1 Methanobrevibacter arboriphilus JCM 13429 = DSM 1125 | reverse complement strand
ATTACTAGATCTTATAATATTGATTAAATATTAATTAGATATTTAATTAAATGTTTTATATTAACTTTATTATTTTATTATTTTATTAATTTTTTAATTTTTAATTTTTTTAATTATTACAAAATAGTAATAATTTAATATTTTGATTATTATTGCATAATATTAATATTTGATTTATAGCAATCTATGATTATTATAAGCATCTATAAAATTTTTTATAATTATTCTTAGAATACTAATCTAATACCTCAAACATCAATTTTTTTAATTTTAATATTTATTCTTATTACTATTTCTTGTATTTTCTTAATTTAAGTAATAATTAATACTTTATTTAGAAAATAAAGAAAAAAGTATTACGAATTTTTAGAAAAGTATTTATATCAATTTCTATAATTTAATTTTATAAATAAAAAATAATCTTAATAAAATCAATATTAGTAATACTATTTCTAAGATTTTTTTATAAAAAGTATTACTATTAATAACTTTTATATAAAATAATTTTTATCTAAATTGTTTTATTATTTATAAAGTCTCTGATTTTATAAGTTTAAAAACGAAGTTTTTATTATTTAAAAGATTATTTTCTTATTTATATTTATTTATGATATAGCTAAAAATTTACTATTTAAATTTGCTATTTAGCTATTTTAGGAATAATTAAGAATATTTGATGAAAAATAAGGAAAATTGGGGAAAAAATATGAAAAAGCAACATATAATGATTATAGCTATTATTATAGTTATTGGTATTGTAGCAGGAGGTTTGGTCCTTGGAAATTCATCGACTGAAAGAAATCCTGATGAGTTGGTAACTGCTGTTGGAACTCATGGTGGTGAACCTGAAACCGGTTTTAATCCTATTTTGGGGTGGGCTTCAGCTTCTGAACCTTTAATTCAAAGTACTCTTTTTAAAAGAAATAACAATATGAGTTTAGTCAATGATTTAGCTACAAATCATACTGTAAGTAGTGATGGTAAAACATATACTGTAAATATTAGGGATGGAGTTAAGTTTCATGATAATAGTTCTCTAACAGCAAAAGATATTGTATTTACATATAATGAAGCTAAAAAGGTTGGTGGAGATATTGATTTATCTAATATGCTTAATGCAACAGCTGTAAATGATAGTACAGTTGAATTTTACTTGAATAACTCTGATTCAACTTTTATATCAAAATTGTCTACTCTTGGAATTGTGCCTTCTGAAAGTTATAATAATGAGACTTATGGACAAAATCCAATTGGTTCTGGTCCTTATAAATTTGTTCAATGGGATAAAGGCCAACAGGTTATCTTAGAATTAAATGATGATTATTATGGTAAAAAACCAGAATTTAAAAAGTTAACAATATTATTCTTAGCAGGAGATGCAGCATTTGCAGCTGCAAAGAAAGGTGAAGTTGATATAGCTGAAGTGCCTTTGTCTTACTCTAATGAAAAAATTGATAATATGTCTTCAATTATACTTGATTCTATTGATGCAAGAGGAATATCTTTACCATATCTTCCAGATACAGGTAATAAAACTGAAGATGGTGTTTCTATTGGAAATAATGTGACTTCTAATAAAGCAATTAGAGAAGCTTTAAATTATGGAATTAATCGTCAAACTATTATTGATGGGCCATTACAAGGTCATGGTAATAAATCTTTTGATGGTATTGGATATCAACTCCCTTGGAATAATAATGAAGCAATTATTGAAGATGGGGATGTAGATAAAGCTAAATCTATACTTGAATCTGATGGTTGGAAAGACTCTGATAGTGATGGAATTTTAGAAAAAGATGGTCAAAAAGCATCTTTCACTGTTTATTACCCTGCTGATGATACAACAAGACAATCCATTGCAATAAGTGTTTCTGAACAAGCTAAAAAATTTGGAATTGAAGTTAATGTTGAAGGTAAAAGCTGGGATGAAATTGATAAGCTTAAACTTTCTAATGGTGTTGTTTGGGGTTATGGTAGTTTAGATCCTTCTTCTTTATATCATCAATATTATGGTGGTTTTGCTGGTAATGAATATGATAATCCTGCTTATTATAATAGTTCTATTGTAAATCAACATATGGAGTCTGCTTTATCTTCATCTAACATTGAATCATCTTATAATGATTGGTCAATGGTTTCATGGGATGGATCAAATGGAATATCTCCAAAAGGTGATGCTGTATGGATATGGACTGTTTTTGTAGATTATCCTTATTTTGTTGATAATTCTTTAGATATATCTGAGAATACTACTAAAATACAACCTCATGGTGGAGATATTTTTGGTAATATTTATGATTGGAAACGTTTAAGCTAATATAATAATTTATTTAAGGGAGGTATAAAAATTAAAATGAAATATGTTATAATTGTTGTAATTATTTTAATTATTGGTATAATAGCTGGAGCAATGATTCTTGGAAATAATTCAAAGGATAGGAGTCCTGATGAACTTGTTGTAACTGCAGGTTCTCATTTATCAGAACTTAAAACTGGTTTTGACCCACTTAAAGATTGGGGTTGTGGTCATGCAAATTTTGAACCTCTAATTCAAAGTACTTTATTTAAAACTGGTGCTGATGGCAATATTACTAATGATTTAGCTACAAACTATTCAGTTAGCTCTGATGGTCTTGTTTGGAAAGTTAATATTAGGGATAATGTTAAATTTACTGATGGTGTACCTTTAACAGCTAAAGATGTTGCTTTTACATTTAATAATGTTAAAAATAGTGCTGATTCTCAACTTGATTTAACTAATCTTAAAAATGCAACTGCTGTTGATAATAATACTATTGAATTCAACCTTCAGCATCCGCAATCAACTTTTATTTGGGATTTAAGATATCTTGGAATCGTTCCTGAACATGCCTATGATAATGAAACTTATGGCTCTAATCCAATTGGTTCTGGTCCTTATAAATTTGTTCAATGGGATAAAGATCAACAAGCAATTTTTGAATTAAATGATGATTATTATGGCAAAAAACCATACTTTAAAAAAATAACTATGCTATATTTAGATGAAGATGCTAGTTTTGCTTCTGTTAAATCTGGCGATGTTGATGTTGCAACAATTGATATAACTCAAGCAAGAGAAAATGTTACTGGATATAATCTGATTAATTTACCTTCTGGAAGAGCACAGGGTGTTTCATTTCCAATGTTAAATGATACTGGTCTTAAAACTGAGAAAGGTGATAAAATTGGTAATAATGTAACTGCAGATCCTGCAATTAGAAAAGCTTTAAATATAGGTATTAATCGTCAAAAAATTGTTGATGAGGTTTATTATGGTTTTGGTGCAGTAGAACAAACAGGAGTTGATCAAAGGGATTATTCTAATCCTGATGCTAAGGTTAATGACTCTAATATAACTGAAGCAAAAAAAATACTCGATGATGCTGGATGGAAAGATACTGATGGTGATGGAATTAGAGAGAAAAATGGTCTTAATGCATCATTTAAATTGTATTATGCTTCTGAAGATCAACAAAGACAAGCATTATCTACTGTAGTCTCTGAATATGCAAAGGATTTAGGAATAAATATAGAGCTTGTGGGTACTGATTGGGATAGTATATATGCAAATCAATACAATTCTGCAGCATTATATCAACAAAGTTCTCCAAACCCATATAGGTCTGTTTACTTACAATATCATAGTAAAGAAGTCGATGATGGATATATGAATCCAAATCTTTATAATAATTCTATTGTAGATAGCTATTTAGATGATGCTTTGGTTAGTACTGATCAAAATAATGCCAATGAATTATGGAAAAAATCTGCTTTTGATGGAAATACTGGGTTTGGTCCAGCTGGTGATGCACCATGGCTTTGGGTAGCTACCTCTGATTTCCTTTATATGGTAGATGATTCAATTGATATGGGTCCTAATTCAAATAGTTCTGGAATAGATATCTTAAGAGATATATATGATTGGAAAAGAGTAAATGAAACAAGTTAATAAATAATTTTATTTTATTTATTAATATTTTATTATAAATGGTGATTCGTTGTTTAATTATAAAAAATTAGCTATTTTTTTAGGATATAAGACAATTAGGCTTATTATTCTTTTAATAGCTGTAGCTATTATTAGTTTTGTTTTAATAGATTTATCTCCAATTGATCCTGTTCGTGCTTATATTGGAGAAATGGCTGTTAGTGGTGAACAATTAGTTAATCTACAACAGTATTGGGGTGTAGGTGTACCAATTTGGGAAAAAGCACTCAATTGGGCATTTGATGTTTTTAGAGGGAATTTCGGCATTTCTCTTATTTATAGAGTTCCTGTTTTAGAAGTTATTGGAGATAGATTTCAAGCATCTTTAGTTTTAATGTTTGTTTCTTGGCTGATTTCTGGAGTTCTTGGATTTACTTTAGGTACTTTAGCTGGAATGTATAGGGGAAGTTGGATTGATAAATTTGTTAAAATATATTGTTATATCCTTCTTTCAGCACCTACCTTTTGGATAGCGCTTTTAATGCTTATGGTATTTTCAGTTTACTTAGGATGGTTCCCAACAGGTTTAGGAGTCCCTGTAGGAGTTTTATCTGAAAATGTGACGTTTTGGGATTGGTTAGATAGATTAATTCTTCCTGCAACTGCTCTCAGTGTGATCGGAATTGCTCAAATTGCTCTTTTTACAAGAGATAAACTTAATAATATTATGTCTAGTGATTTTATAATTTTTGCAAAAGCTAGAGGTGAAAAAGGCTGGTCTCTTGTTAAACGTCATGGAGTTAGAAATATTCTTCTTCCAGCTATTACTATTCAATTTTTATCTTTTAGTGAACTGTTTGGAGGAGCTGTTTTAGTGGAACAAGTATTTTCTTATCCCGGTATAGGTCAAGCTGCTGTTGCTGCAGGTCTTAGAAGTGATGTTCCTTTACTTTTAGGTATTGTAATTTTTTCAACAATCTTTGTTTTTTGTGGAAATACAATTGCTGATGTTATTTATAAATTTGTAGATCCTAGAATTAGGGAGAGTGAATCTAATGAATAAGCCTGCGGATGATCCTATTGATAAGCCAATTAGAAAGTTTTATACTTCTCCTTTAAAGATGAATTTAAGAACAAAAACTATTTTGATTATTAGCTTAACTTCAATGTTGCTTTTAGCTGTTGTTATAAATAGTTTATTTATCAATGTAGCTAATATTACAACTAATTTTAGTGCAATTAATCAACCTCCTTCATTTGAACATATTTTTGGTACTGATTGGATGGGTAGGGACATGTTTACAAGAACAATGAAAGGATTAGGTCTTAGTATAATGATTGGTGCTTTTGCATCTATTATTAGTATGATTATAGCAGTTATTTTAGGTCTAGTGTCAAGTATGAATAAATATTTGGATAGTTTTGTTAGTTGGTTAGTTGATCTTTTCTCATCTATTCCTCATCTTTTGTTGATTATTTTGGTTTCAATAAGTTTAGGTGGGGGAGCTGTTGGTGTAATTATAGGTGTAGGTGTTTCTCATTGGACTTCATTAACAAGGGTTCTTAGAGCAGAAGTAAAACAGATTAATACATCTGATTATGTTCATATTTCAAAGAATTTTGGTAAATCAAAATGGTGGATAGCTAAATACCATATTCTTCCATTAGTATTAACTCAAATATTTTTAGGTGTGATTTTGGTTTTCCCTCATGCAATTATGCATGAAGCCAGTGTAACTTTCCTTGGTTTTGGACTTTCTCCTCATGAACCAGCTATTGGAGTGATTCTTGCTGAATCAATGAAATATTTAGCTACAGGAGCTTGGTGGTTAGCATTTTTCCCAGGTATATCTCTATTAATAATTGTTCTTTCATTTGATTTAGTTGGGGATAATTTACAAAGATTATTAGATCCTGCAAATGCACATGAGTAATGGAGGTTTTTAATTGTTAGATATTAAAAATGGAACAATTGATAAATCAAATGAAGCATCAGACGATAAAGAAATATTGAGTGATACTGATATATTGAATGATGCAGATATATTGAGTGATACTGATATGTTAAATGATGCAGGTATATTGAATGATGCAGATATTTCAAATAATAATATATCAAATGATATGAATGAAAATTCTGAAAAGTCAGAAGAATTATTATCAGTTTCAAATATTTCAATTTCATTTCTTCAATATACTAGAGGATTAAGACAAAATTTACTCAAAGTAATCAGTGATTTAACATTAGATATTTCTACCGGCGAAATAGTAGCTATTCTTGGTTCTAGTGGTTCTGGAAAGAGCTTACTTGCACATGCAATTCTAGGAATACTGCCTAAGAATGCAACTCTTACTGGAGAAATGAGTTTTAAAGGGGAAAAATTAGATCAAAATCTTAAAGAGAAAGTCAGGGGGAGTGAAATAGCTTTAATTCCACAATCAGTTAATTATTTAGATCCACTTATGAAAGTTTCTGATCAGGTTATTGGTGAAACTGTTGATGAAGAAGATAAAAAAACTAAAAAAATTCATCAAAGAAAAGTTTTTGAAGAATATGGTTTAGGTGAGGAAGTTGATGATTTATACCCATTTCAACTTTCTGGAGGAATGGCAAGGAGAGTTTTGGTTTCAACAGCCCTTATTCAAAATCCTGATTTGGTAATTGCAGATGAACCTACTCCTGGCTTGGATGATAAAGCTATTGAAGAAACTTTAAACTACCTTAAACAAATGGCAAATGATGGAAAGGGTGTTCTTTTAATTACTCATGATATTAATGCTGCTTTAAATGTTGCTGATAAGATAGTTATATTTTATTCAGGATATGTTATTGAAATAGTTAATGCAAAAGATTTTTCAGGGAATGGTGAAAATTTAGTGCATCCTTATACACGTGCACTTTATAAGGCTCTTCCTCAAAATGGTTTTCATTTGTATGAGGGTCATCAACCAATACATGGTGAAATTCCAGAAGGTTGTGTTTATTATGATAGATGTGATCATCCTACAGATTGTTGTAAAACATTAAACCCTGAACTTCAAGATATTCAAGGTAAAAAAGTACGATGCCATAGAGGTCATAGAAAATATTCTAGATAGTATTTTCATTAATTTTTCATTAATTTTTTATTAACTTTTTTATTATATTCTAGTGAGGTAATTTAATGGAATTAAAAGGAGAAAATTTAAGCTTCAAATATGATTCTAGTAAAAGATGGATTTTAAAGGATTTAAACATAAATATAAAGAGTGGTGAGATTAAAGGTTTGATTGGAGATAGTGGTAGTGGGAAATCTACTCTTTCAAAAATTTTAGCAGGGTATATTGATAATAAAAACTTTGAAGGTAAAGTTGAAATTAATGGTTTAAATATTTCAAAAAATGAATATAATCCTGTACAATTAATTTTCCAACATCCTGAACAAACAATGAATCCAAAATGGAAAATGAAGGATATTTTATATGAATCTTGGAATGTGGACGGGGACATTATAGAAAAATTTGGAATACAGAAATCTTGGCTTAATAGATGGCCTAATGAACTTTCAGGGGGAGAACTTCAGAGATTTTCAGTTCTTAGAGCTCTTTCTCCTAATACTAAGTTTTTAATAGCTGATGAAATGACAACAATGTTGGATGCTGTTACTCAAGTTCAAATTTGGAATCTTGTTATAGATTTAGTAAGAATGAAAAATATAGGAATGTTAGTTGTTAGTCATGATAAGGATCTAATTAAAAAAATATGTGATGAAGTTGTTTATTTAGATGATATAAATAATTTTTAACTTTATATATTCTAAATAATTTTCATATATTTTAATTTTTTATTATTTTTATAATTTTCATTTTTATAATTATTATTTTTTTATAATTATTACTTTTATTATAGTTATTATTATAATTATTACTATTTTTTGTATTCTTTTTATAGCTATTATTTTTGTAATTATTATTTTTATTATTATTCTTTTTATAGTTATTATTATTACTATTTTTAGTATTCTTTTTATAGCTATTATTTTTGTAATTATTATTTTTATTATTTTTATTATTATTCTTTTTATAGTTATTATTATAATTATTATTTTTTGTTATTGTTTTAGCTATTTTTATATATTTTCATTCAATTTTAATTATTTATTATATTCAAGTTCTTTAGTTTTTAAATCTCGGAAGTTAATTAGTGTATTTGTGGTTCAATTAAATCCGAATAATTATATATACTATAAAAAACTATATGTAATGTATAATATTTTTTTTGGACTTATAATTATAAAGGTTTACATTATAAATATAATTAAATTTATAGGAGATAGAATGATAGTAAAAGATTGGTGTATGTTCTGTGGAGAATGTGCGGGTGTTTGCCCAAGGAATTTAATTGAAGTTAAAGAATCTACTTTAATTTTTGATGAAAGCGAATGTAAAGATTGTAGCACTTGTGTTAAGGTTTGTCCTATCACAGCATTAGAAAAAGAATAATATAACAATATATTTACAATTATTGATTAATATTTATTAGGTGGATATAAAATGATTAAAACTGATGTATTAGTAATTGGATCTGGACCTGCAGGATCATCAGCAGCTAAACATGCTGCTTTAGGTGGAGCTAAAGTAATAGTTATAGATAAAAAATCTGAAATTGGTGCTCCGAAACGTTGTGCTGAAGGGGTTTCAAAAGCAGGGCTTGCAGATTTAGGAATTGAACCTAATGTACGTTGGGTTACCAAAGAACTTGATGGTGTTAGGTTAGTTTCTCCAAATGGTACTGATGTATGGTTAACTTCTGATGAAATTGAACTTCCAGAAGCAGGTTATATTTTAGAGCGAAAAGTATTTGATAAATATATGGCTATGGATGCAGCTAGGGCTGGAGCTGAAATCAAGATAAAAACACTTGCTCATGGAATGAGAAAAGAAGGAGATGCTTATGTTGTCACATGTGAGCATATGGGTGAGTTATTTGAGATAAAAGCTAATATAATTATTGCTGCTGATGGACCAGAATCTCGAGTAGCTAGATGGGCAGGACTTAGAACCGCTACCAAGGCAACTAATATGGAGTCAGGAATCCAATTTGAAATGGTTGGAGTAGAAATGGAAAAAAAGGATGTTATTGAATTCTACTTTGGAACTGTTGCTCCTGGTGGTTATGCTTGGATTTTCCCTAAAGGTGATGATATAGCTAATGTAGGGCTTGCTGTAATAACTAATGATACTGATAAAACTCCTTATGAACATTTGAAAGATTTTGTAGCTAATTGTCCAGCTACTCAAAATGCTCAAGCTGTTGAGTTTAATATTGGTGGAGATCCTGTTGGTGGTATGCCAAAAAAAATATATGATGATAATATCCTTGTTTGTGGAGATGCTGCAGGTCAAGTTAATCCTTTGACTGGTGGAGGAATCATCAGTGGTATGAAAGGTGGAATGCATGCAGGTATTGTTGCTGCAGGTGCTATTGCTGATGGTGATTTTTCTGAAGATAGATTAGAAGAGTATGATAAAAATATTAGGGATGATATTGGTCATGAAATTGATAAATACTTAAAAGTTAAAGATTATGCTCTTTCTTTGTCTGATGAAGAACTTGATTCAGTTGCTGATGCTTTCCAAGATATACAATTTGAAAAAGTAAGTACTACTGAACTTGTTAAAAATCTTATAAAAGTTTCTCCTAAAGCATTATTAAAATTAGGAAAATTATTATAATATTTTTTATTTTTAGTGTTCTTTTATTTATTTTCAATTTTATTATTTTTATTATTCTTTTACTTATTTTTCATTTTTATTATTTTATTATTATTTTTATTATTAGTATTATTATTAGTATTATTTTTATTATTTTATTTAATAATGTTTATTTTTAATTATTATTTTTAATTTTATAGTATTTTTTAATATAATAACTATTTTTTTAATTTTATAGTATTTTTTAATTTTATAACTATTTTTTTTAATTTTATAGTATTTTTTAATTTTATAACTATTTTTTTTAATTTTATGTCTTTTTTTAATTTTATTGGTATTTTTAGTTTCATTTTGATTTTTATTTTTATTTTTAATATCCTTTTTAGGATTATTTCTTAGATTTTTCAATATAATATTTATTTGTAATACTATTAAATTAAATATTAATAATTTTTTATTAAAAATAGTCAAATATATATCACAGTATGTATAAATAACATACCAACATTTGTATAATGAATTTAACTTTATAAAAATGAGGTGACGTCATGTTAGAACTATACAAAAAGATGGTAAATGAGGCTATAGCTGCTCAAAGAGCAGATGTTAGTACTGTTAAAAAAAATAGAGGAAAGGAATTTAAAGTTAAAGATGCTGCAAGTTATGTTAAGGTAGCTGGAGATATGAAAGCTATTGATGGACAAGCTCAATCAGTAATTGATCTTCATGTAGATTCTGTTAATACACATTTTAATACATTAACTAGTTTAACAGATACTGTTAGGCCTGAAGATGACCCATTTGTAGAACACTATCAAACACCAGCTATTCTTGAAATCCTTTGTGAAGAAGATGAAGAATTTAAAAATAGCTTAAAAACTTTCATATCTACTATTGATGATTGTGAAGCATTAATAGGAAGAGAAGTTATTAGAAGATATGGGGGATTTTATGGTCCAACTTGTGTAGTTGATTTTGCTCTTATTCCTGGAAGTACTAGTAATGTAGTTAATCAAATATTAATTGAAACTAAAATTCCTGAAGCTCATAAACAAGCTATTTTAGCTGCTAAATCTTGGGGAATGAATACTTCTTATGGTATTGGAGAAGTTTTCTCTAATGAACTTGAATCTGGTACAACAGCTGCTGAAGCTGTCAAAAAAGAAATTGCAATAATTAAGAAAATTTATGAAACACCTATTGATGCACAAGCTGAATTGATGGATGATTTTGGCCACACTTCTTTTGATGTTCGCAAATACATGTCAAAATATAAAAAAGAAATGAGAAACACTACTATTGCTGCTGTTGAGGATGGTGTTCATTATGGAAATATTGTTACTGTTCCAGCTTATTGTGTAGGTGATATTTCTCATCATATAGCTCAATCAACTTATAATATGTGTAAAGATGATATGATTATGGGTATTATTGAAGCTACAACTGATGTAATTGATAATACTTTAAATGCGAATCTTAATAATTATAAATCTGAATTTGATGTTTTATCTTTAGCTACTGGATCTTCTGCAGCAGCTGTAGAATATATTCTTGAATTGGATGGATTTAATGCTCCAATGATCGTTGATCTTCTTACTAAACGTTTCCATAACTTTGTACAGCAATACCCAGATAGGGGAGCTGCTGCAGAACTTCATAATTGTGATTTTATGGATATGATATACCGGGGATGGGGATATACTGATAAAGCAAGGAGAATGAGAAGCAGTGAAGATGAAGATTTAACTCCTATTGTAAATGGTTTTGAAGTGGATCTTGATCCAGTTAGAACTAATGATATTGTTATGAATCCACAGAGATATACATATCCTGCATGTGCAATTTCTGTTAGATTTTCATCTCTCATGAGATTAGCTGATTATCCTTGTCTTTTAACTAGTGAACCTGTAACAGCTACTTTAATGACTAATATTATTGCTCTTCATAAAGATAGTCCTGCAGCTCCTGTAAGAGGTTGTAAGAATTGTGCTTCAGCAGCTCTTGTAGACTTTAGACATCATTATTGCCAATGGAGAGAAGCTGTATAATATTATAGCTTTTTATATGCTATACTATCATCGATTTAAGAGTATTGGAAGAAATATTGTAATTTATTATTTAAATTATAATTTATTATATATTTCATAATATTATATATTTGATAATATTATACATTCATAATATTATCTAAATTATAATTTAATATTTATATTTTTTCTATATTAGCTCATATTTTTTCAGGTGGTTTTATGACCTGTGGAATTGAAAGAAAAGTCTTAGCTGAGCTTATTGGAACTTTTTTATTAGTATTTTTTGGAACAGGTTCGGCTGTTGTTACTCTACTCATTACAGATACTTTTGATCCTGGTAATGTTGGTATTGGTGTTCTTGGAGGTCTTGGAGATTGGATAGCAATTGGGTTGGTTTTTGGACTTACTGTAATGGCTTGTATTTATTTATTTGGTAAAATATCTGGTGCACACTTAAATCCTGCGGTTACTATTGGTCTTCTGGTTACAAAAAACATATCTTTAAAAGATTCTGGTTATTATTTTGTTGGCCAATTTATTGGAGCAATAATTGGAAGTTTGGCTCTTTTAGCTGTTTTAGGCATGCAATCTGTGACAATTGGTGGTTTAGGTGCAACTGCTCCAGGTTTAGGGGTTAGCTACTTTCAAGCGTTTTTCGCTGAATTTATAGGTACATTTTTCTTGATGCTTGTAATTATGGGTGTAGCCGTTGATAAAAAAGCAGATCCTGGTTTTGCAGGAATATCAATTGGTTTTACTGTTGCAGCAGTTATTGCAGTTTTAGGAGCATTTACTGGTGCTTCAATTAACCCTGCTCGTACTTTTGGACCATATTTAGTTGATTTATTGGCTGGTGGAGCAAATCTTTGGATGTTTTATCCAATTTATTTAATTGGTCCTATTTTAGGAGCAATTGTAGCAGCTTTAGTTTATTCCTATATTGCTAAGGGTACTGATGTGTGTGAGTTACCACAACCATTTCAAGAATAATCTTTAATAGTTATTTTAGCTATTATTTACTTGCTATTTTAACTATTTTTTTAATTATAATATATTAATTTTAATTTTAATTATATAATATTTATTTTATTTTATAGTTGGTGTGTTATTTAAAAAGAATATTATCTATTGAATAAATAAATTTTATCAAAACAAGAATATTGTATGGATTATGATTTAAATATAATGATTACTAATATTTTAAATAATAATGAATTAAATATATCTCTAAATTAATAAGTTTTTTGGTGTTTAAATAATGATTTTAGTTACTGGTGGTGCTGGATACATAGGTTCTCATGTTAATAAAGAGCTTCATAAAGAAGGCTTTGATACAGTTGTTTTAGATAATTTAATCAATGGTCATAGCTATGCTGTTAAATGGGGAGATTTTCAGAAGGGAGAATTGGCTGATATTGAATTTATTAGGTCTGTGTTCAATAAATTTGATATTGAAGGAGTAATGCATTTTGCAGCTTTTACATCAGTAGGTGATTCTGTTAAATATCCTGCTAAATATTTTAAAAATAATTATAAAAATACTTTAAATCTTTTGAAGGTTATGGGAGAAAATAATGTGAATAAGTTTATATTTTCTTCAACTGCTGCTGTATATGGTATTCCCAAGAATATTCCAATTAAAGAGGAACATGAATTAAATCCAATTAATCCTTATGGAAAGTCGAAGTTAATGGTTGAACTTGCATTAGAAAAAGAGTCACAATCTAGTTCTAATGATTTTAAGTATTCTGCTCTTAGGTATTTTAATGCTTCTGGTGCAGATCCTGAATGTGAAATTGGTGAAGATCATAATCCTGAAACTCATCTTATTCCTCTTGTTTTAGACGTAGCTTTAGGCAAAAGAGATAAAATTAATATATTTGGGAATGACTATAATACTCCTGATGGAACATGTATTAGGGATTATATTCATGTAAATGACCTTGCACAGGCTCATATAAAAGCATTTAAGAGCCTTGACAATGAGAATTCTATAGAAAAAGTTTATAATCTTGGTAATGGAAATGGGTTTTCTGTTAAGGAGGTTATTGATGTATGTGAAAAAGTCACAGGATTTGAAATTAAAAAAGAAGTGGTTGATAGGAGAGAAGGGGACCCGGATATATTAATAGCTGATTCTAAAAAAGCTTTTGATGTTTTAGGTTGGACTCCTAAATTTTCAGATTTAGATAGAATAGTTGAAACTTCTTGGAATTGGCTTGACATACTCTCGGACTGATTATTTTATGATGTTTCAGTCAGAGATTCTTGCTCTCTTTTATAAGCTACAGTTTATTGCTTAGATAGAACCAATGTTCCATAGTGACACAATCTTAAATTCCCACTTGTCCAGTGGTACATTCATTATTTATTCGAATAGCTTCGTTAAGAATATTAATAGAAGCATTAATATCTCTATCATGTTTGGTTTTGCATTCTGGGCAAGTCCATTCTCTGATAGCTAGTGTTAAATCTTCTTTTTTGTATCCACATTTGTTACAAAGTTTTGATGATGGGAAAGCTTTACTTATTTGTATGCATTTTTTATCGTACCATGAGGCTTTGTATTTTATCATATCAATAAGTCTTGACCATGATATTTGACTGATACTGTGACTTAATCTGGGGTTTTTTATCATACTTTTCACCCCTAAGTTTTCTAAACCAATTAAATCAAAAGATTTGATTATTTCTGTGGATAGTTTCTGATATTCATCATTGCGAATATTAAAGATTTTATTATACAACTTTTGTAATCTTCGAACAGTTTTTTTCCAGTTATTTCCCCCAATGCTGGTAATTTAAGGATTTATTTTTAAATTTAAGTATTTTTAAGTCTTTTTATTTATTTTAAAGTGTTTTCCATTTTTTTTATTGTTGTTAGCTTTCGCTATCTTTGTTAATTTTTCTGTATTTCTTCTTGAAATTCTTATTTTTGTTTGTTTGTTTTTTTTTCTTTTATGAGTTCCTTCTAATGTTTGTTTTGTTCTTGGGTGTTGTTCGTTTTTTTGTTCTTTTAAAATGTCTGTTTGCTTTTCCATATGTTACTGATTTGATTGCTATTTCTACCATTTCTTTAAATATTTGATATTTTTTCATTATATTTCTTGTTTGGTATATTTTTAGGATATTTTTCCTGAAATAACCTATTAAATGGTTCATATTGATTTTTATCTTGTTTTCTTCCTTTTTTCCTATTGTTTTTTGGATCTTGTTTTTAAGCTTTTTTGTTTGTTGTTTTTGTTTTAAAATCTCATTTGCTTTGTTATTTATGTCTTGCACTATGTTATAGGTTAATATTTGTGAATAAAAGTCTTGTTCAACTGATATTTTGCTGTAGCCACTTATATTTTCTATATATAGTTTATTTTTTAATATTTCAAAAGATTTCTCGATTTTCCATCTTTGACGATATAATTCAGTAATTTCATGGTAGGATACTTCTTTTATTGGTAGATTACTTATTAAAATTACTTCATTGTTTTTTGTTGGGATTTTATTAACTCTTAAACTTAATTTATCCTTATTTGATGGTTTTTCTTTGTTTTTAGGTTTATTATTCCTTTATTTCCTTCTATTTTGTTTGTTTGGAATTTGTAGTTGTCTTTTTTGATTCTGAATATGAATTTAATGTTTTTTTCTGTGAGAAATTGGAAAAATTCGATTGATGGATATCCTCTGTCAAAAATCAAGATAATTTCATCATTTTTAAATAATTTAAGAGCTTTTTCTATGTTTTTATATGCTAATTCTTTTTCACTGGTCTTGTATGGTGCTATTTGGAAGTCTATCATCATATTATTAAGACAATCGTAAATTCCACCGCTAATGGTTTTGAATATTTCTGGGTTAAATTTCATTCTAGCTTGGCAAAAAGCTTGTCTTGAAAAATTATCAATATTTAACCCCAAACTAAAGTTATAAGCCTCTAAAGTCTGAGTTAAACCATTTTTATTCAACAAAAAAAGAGCAACCCTATCAAAAGACAATTTTCGCTTTCGAGTAAAAGCCTTTTCAAATAAACGACCCTGTTCAACAATACTCTCACTTTTAAAATCTTCAAACACACTATTAACACGATCAAATAATTCCATAATAAAAAAAACTCCAATTAACCCCCTATATTAATATATAAGAAATAATAACTAATAAAATTTACTATTGAAACCCAACTAACCAAAAAAAAAAGAAAAACAAGAAAAAAAATAACTCCTAAAAATCATTTAAATAAGCTAAAAATAGTTTTAATAACTTAAAACTGTAAATAATAAATCCTTAACTTGCCAGCATTGGGGGGGGGGGGGAATAGCTATTGTTTTTTATTTTTTTGGGTAGGAAGTTTTTTATAGTAGTTTTTTTATATTATATTATTGTAGCGTAGTGAGTGTTCTCATCGTGCTATGTATTTTTTATATATACTGATTGATTGGATCAGGAGGTGAAAAAACGAAAATGTTTACAATAAATAGACTTTTTAAGCCAATTATTTTTGTTATATGTGTTTTATTTATCTTTTTAGCTTTATCTAGTGCTAGTGCAGCTAATCATAATTTTACTACAGCTAATAATACTCAACAGTTTCAAAATGTTATTAATAATGATAATGATAATGAGTTATTGATTAGTTTTGCTAATGGTGAGTATAGTGGTTGGGGTCAGCTTAATATTAGCCGTAATGCTACTATTGTTGGTAAAAACCGTGGTGGTGCTAAATTCACAACATCTAGTGGTACTTTGTTTAATATTACTGCTACTAATGTAAAGATTATTAATTTAACTATTAGTGGCTATGCTACAGCTATAAAATCTAATTGTAGTGATTTGACTGTTAGTGATAATAATATTACTACTTCTGGTTTTAGTATTAATTTAAGTAGTAGTGGTAGTGCTAATCCTATAACAGGTGTTGTTATTAAGGATAATATTATTAAATCCAGTATATCTACTGATTATAGTGGTGTTGTTTCTTTATTCGGTAAATCTACTGATAAGACTGTTTTTGATGTTTTATTTAGTGGTAATAATATAACTGGTGGTCGTTCTGGTGTATATTTAGGTGATGGTAGCACTGGTAGTCCTGTTTCGTCTGCTAATTTGGTTTTTGAAAACAACAACATCACAGGAACATCACGAGGTGTTTATCTGTTGGCATCCTACAGCAAAAACATCAGTATAACCTTTGCCAACAACAACATCACAGGAACATTCAGCACTGGTGTTGATCTGGGTGCATACAGCAGCAACAACACCAATATAACCTTCGCCAACAACAACATCACAGGAACATTAACTGGTGTTTATCTGTCTACATCCACCAACAAAAACATCAGTATAACCTTTGCCAACAACAACATCACAACAGCATCCGAGGGTGTTACTCTGATTGTAACCATCAGCAACAACACTAATATAACCTTCGCCAACAACAATATCACAGGAACATCACGTGGTGTTTATCTGGGTGCAGAAAGGAGCAACAACACTAATATAACCTTCGCCAACAACAATATCATAGGAAAATCCAGCAATGGTGTTTATCTGGGTGCATACAGCAGCAACAACACCAATATAACCTTCGCCAACAACAACATCACAGGAACATCCGATGGTGTTTTTATGCGTGCATACACCGATAACAACACCAATATAACCTTCGCCAACAACAACATCACAGGAACATCCGGCCCTGGTGTTGATCTGTTTGCATCCAGCAGCAACAACACCAATATAACCTTCGCCAACAACAACATTACTGGTGTTAATTATGGTGTTTATGTTCTTTTGTATAATGGTAATGTTAAGGGTGTTAATTTCTTGAATAATACTATTAATGCTACTAATGGTGATGGTTTTTATTTCTATAATGATGATGGTGTTACTAATGCGACTGATTTTATTATTCGTGGTAATACTATTTTTGCTACTAATGCTGGTTTGAATTTTACTGGTTTAAGTGTTGGTTCATTGGTTAATGTTACTGTTGAGTATAATCGTATTATTGCTTCTGTTGGTGTTAATATTACTGGTCATAATGATAATAGTAGTTTTGATCGTAATTGGTGGGGTGTTAATGATATTACTGGTATGATTTTGGGTGTTGATACTCTTAATCATTTTATTTTGAATATTACTAATACTTCTAGTTTGGATGGTGTTCATTTTGGTGATAATGTTAGTTTTATGTTGTTAGTTTTGAATACTACGCTTAGTAATGATGGTGTTGAATTTTTACCTGATTTTGTTGTTAATGGAACTTTTAATGGTGCTGATTTTAATAGTAGTCGTGTTGATGGTTTTGTTTATAATGCAACAGCTACAGCTGGTGTTCAAACTTTAGCTGCTACTTTAGATAATGTAGATGATACTGTAGCTTTTAATGCCCAATTAACTACTAATTCTAGTATAATTGTTAGTAATGATCCAGTGAGTATTGGCAATAATGTTACTATTTCTGGTCAGTTGGATAATTTTACTGGTATAGCTGGTGTTAATGTTACTGTTGATGGTAATCTTTACACAGATGTTTCTGTTAATGGTACTGGTGGTTGGAATTTTAATTATACAACTAATCGTACTGGAACTATAACTGTTACTGTTAGCTATGTTGGTAATGATAATTATACTGGTTTTACTAATAGTACTAGTTTTGAAGTGTTGAGGAATAGTACTAATTCTAGTATTATTGTAGCTAGTGTTCAAATTGGTACTAATGTTATTATTTCTGGTGAGCTTGAGGGTTATGTTGGTAATGGCTCTGATATTTTGACTGTTAGTGTTGATGGTAATGTTTATAATAATGTTACTATTAATTCTACTGGTGGTTGGAGTCTTAATTACACAACTAATCGTACAGGAAACATAACTGTTAATGTTACTTATGCTGGTAATTATAATTATACTGCTTTTACTAATAGTACTACTTTTGAAGTTGTTAAGAATAGTACTAATTCTAGTATTATTGTAGCTAGTGTTCAAATTGGTACTAATGCTAATATTACTGGTGAGCTTGAGGGTTATGTTGGTAATGGCTCTGATTCTTTGACTGTTAGTGTTGATGGTAATGTTTATAATAATGTTACTATTAATTCTAATGGTGGTTGGAGTCTTAATTACACAACTAACCGCACAGGAAACATAACTGTTACTGTTAGCTATGCTGGTAATGATAATTATACTGGTTTTACTAATGCAACTAGTTTTACTGTGAATTTGAATGATACTAATTCTACTATCATTGTTAATCTAGATTCAGTGAATATTGGCAACAATGTTACTATTTCTGGTCAGCTTGTTGG
>NZ_JXMW01000024.1 GCF_002072215.1 Methanobrevibacter arboriphilus JCM 13429 = DSM 1125 | reverse complement strand
TTTTAATTATTTTAATTATTTTAATTATTTTAATTATTTTAATTATTTTAATTATTTTAATTATTTTAATTATTTTAATTATTTTAATTATTTTAATTATTTTAATTATTTTAATTATTTTAATTATTTTAATTATTTTAATTATTTTAATTATTTTAATTATTTTAATTATTTTAATTATTTTAATTATTTTAATTATTTTAATTATTTTAATTAATTATCATTTTTAGCTTTAATATTTTTTATTCCTTTATATTCTTATATACTATTTTAATTATTATTTTAAGTATTTTTATTATTATTTTCAATATTTGCACTGTTTTTAAATTAAATACTATTTTTATTATCATAGTTATAGTCATAGTTATTTTACATCATAATCTTATTGTTACCGTGGGTAACATTTATATAGTTTAATATTCAAATACTATATTGTTACCCAGGGTAACAGTTATCTTTTTTGATAGCTAAAATTTAATTATTTAAATAAAAATAATGAGGCATAAAAATGTTTTTTAATGAAGAAATTGATGAAAACGAGTTTAAAGATTTATCTCTAGCAAATTTCATGACTATAGCAAATAAAGCATATGCTTTGTATTTAAATCAACGAATTGAAGATTTGAATATAAACATGGATCAAATTCCTTTAATAGTTGAGCTTGATAGAGAAAAACATGTATCTAAAAGAGATTTAGCTAAATATTTATTCATGAATGATAGAACTATAGCAAGATCCTTTATTGAATTATATAAATTAGGAATAATTGATAAAAAATATGTTTTAGATAAAGAAGAAGAAAAACGTCATATTGAAATATCATTAACCTCTTATGGAAAATATATAGCTTCTGAAATTAGAAAAATTGATAAAGAATGGGAAAAATTAATTTATAATAATCTTGAATCTTCAGATAAAGAGGAAATAATGAGCAATATAAAAGATTTAGTTGTTAGCTCTATTAAAATTAATAATGATAATAATATAAACAAAAACAGTAATTCTAAAGTTCTAGAAACTAAAAATATGATTGATAGAATTTTAAACAGGATCTTTAATTCTGATTTTGATAGTGGTTATTCAACATTTAGAAGTGATTGTTTTAATAGATTTAAAAATTATCATAATAGAAAAATGAATAATGATTTTAATAATGATTTTTGTTTTAGAGGCAATTTTCATGGAAAAATGCATCAAAATAGAAGAAATCAATTTTAATTTTTTATTTATTAATTTTTAATATAAAAAATATAATAAAAAATAGAAGTAGTAAATAAAATATTAACAAAAATTAAAAATAAAAACTAAAGACTTAATTTATCTACTTCTGATATTAATTTCTTAATATATTTTAATGTAGTACTCATAGACTCATATAAGTATGTTTCATAAACTATTGTTTTAATCCCTGCTTTTACTAGTGGTTCAGTACAATATGGTGGGCTTGTTTGAGAGCTAGGATAATAATAAGAAAGTCCTGGAATTTTCTTAATTATTTTATTTGCAATTACCTTTGATGAAGCACTATTTTTTGGAGCAAATATGAAATTTGTTTTTTCATAACTTCCACCATTTTTTGTTCCTTGATTTGAATGAACATCTATAACTAAGTTATATTTATTCAATTTAATGTTTGGTAGAATATATTTTTGAGCAAGCAATTGACCATTCATCCTCCCCTTATCATAATCTTTAGGATTTTGAGTAACAGTTATTTTATAAATATAATAAGCATATTTTAAATTTTTAGAGCTAATTAAAGTTTTATAAAGAGTGTTATGGGAATTATTTTCTAATGGATGCATACCTATAATATAAGCTATCTTAATTTTTGAATCAAGGTTTCCGTATGGTCCTAATAGCTCTACATAGCCTCGAATATCTTTTCCTAATAATTTGCTGACTGGCTTATTCCTATTATAATAAGGCATATATTTATTTATAGGATGCCCTGATTTTATATCAATAGTAACATAATAAGGAAGCTTAGTCTTTGTTTTACTTAATGCATATGCAAACAAATAAATATTTGATTGATACTGTAATTTATTGCCTCCAGCAGTTACTAAATAATTAGGCGCTTTATTATATTTATTAATATATTTAATTATTTTATTTGCATATATTGAGTAATAATAAGAATATATATTACCTCTCACCCATTTTCCTGAAGCTTTACTAGGATTTTTAATATTATATTTAACAACTACATTAGACTTTATTTTACTATTTTTATAACTGATAGTTTTTGACATTAAATAAAAAAATTCAGGCATTGAAAATTTATATTTACTAATAGTAACATAGTTGGGTAACTTTTTATATTTGTCAGCATAAGCTTTGACTTTTTTTGAAGCAGCAATAACACTACTTTGAGAAACTTTTGAAGGTTTTTTAGGTGTTTTTATAGAAGTGTTTGAATTATCTATAGTAGAATTTCCTCCTCCTGTAGTATTATTGTTTTGATTAATTGTATTATTATTTGTTTGATTGGTTGTAGTATTATTGTCAGATATTCCTACATCTTCTGCACATACAAAACTAACAGATAAGAATAATGTTGCTAAAATAATTGAAATAATTAAAATTCTATTTTTCATATTTTTCATCAATTCCCCTCTAATATTTATAAAATTAAATTATTAGGTATATTATATAATCAGGATAATATTATTATAGTATATTTATCGTTTCATATTATAAAAATATTATTAATATTCTCATCTTAATTTTTAATAATATTTATTAATTTTTAATACTTATTAAATTTTAATACTCATTAAATTTTGATACTTATTAATTTTTAATATTTATTAAATTTTAAATAAGATTATTAAGTTTATTTATTAAACTAAAATTATTCAATTTAAAGTAATATAGCATCTTTTTCTACATCTTCCGGGGTTTTTCCTTCATAAAGAACTTCTGCCATTTCTTTTAGCTTTTCTATTCCTTTGACTTCTTCTTTAAATAATGGCATTTCAGCTATTGTTTGGTGTGAAAACTTTTGTCTAATTAAAGCAAGCCTTTTTTGTTGTATTTTATGTCTAGCTTGACAAAAATCACAATCTTGAATATCTGGCATAATTTGATTAACAACAACTCCATCAACAGTCATATTATTTTTTGATAATGATTCCATGGCTCTATCAGATTCATATATTGACATTTCTTCTGGAATTACAACCATCTTAAATGTTGTCCTTTCAGGATCAGACATTACTTTTTTAGCTTCATTGATTTTTCTTTTAGTTTCTTCTAACTCAGCTGTGGATTGAATATCATTTTCATCATCATCTCCCATAAATGGAATTAAGTTTTTAAATGTGTTAGCTACACCACCAATTTTTGTTCTAACTTTAATCATTTTTCCAACCCATGAATCCATTAAATCAGGGAATGAAAGGAATCTAAGTGTGTGACCAGTTGGAGCTGTGTCAAATACCACTACATCATATTCGTTAGTTGTCATTACTTGAAGGAAAACTTCAAATGCAGCTGCTTCATCAGCACCAGGGGCTGAAGATGCAAGGTCGAGTTGATCACCTAATAAATCTAATCCCATTGCTTGTTCACCACTAGCTAAGCTTTTTTTACTTTCAAGCTCTGCTTGTTGTTGTTCCATAGCTATTTCAGGGTCAATTTCAACTGCATACAAGTTTGGCATAATTAAGGTTGGGGAATGACCTATAGGTGCTTCAAGTGAGTCTGAAAGAGAATGGGCCGGATCAGTAGATACAACTAATGTTTTTTTTCCTTGATTTGCCATCCAAATCGCTGTAGCTGCTGATATGGATGTTTTTCCTACTCCTCCTTTTCCTCCTACAAATATAAATGTTGTTTGACCTTCTTTAAATGTGAATAAATCTTTAAATCCCATTATTATTCCTCCAAATACTTTTCTATTTTTTATTATTTTTATTATTTTTTTATTATTTCTTATTTTAACTTTTAAAAATATTTAATTTTTAAAAACTATTTTTAAAAACTAATTTATTTGAAAATTTATAATAAAAATTTATAAAATTATAAAGTTTATAAAAAATTTAATATAAAAATTAAGTGAATATTATAGTAAGATAAGTTATATATACTATAATATAAATTTTTCGTGATTATATGATGCTACCAAAAATCAATTCAGAAGTAGTTAAAGAGGAAATAGTTAATTTTATAAGGGAAATAGTTAATAAATCAAGCACCAATGGAATTATTATCGGTTTAAGTGGTGGAATTGATTCAACTGTTGTTGCTTTCCTTTCAAAGGAAGCCATTGGTAAAGATAAAATATATTCTTATCATTTATATAGTTCAACCACTCCAAAAGAAGACACTGAACATGCTAGGCTTGTTTCTGAAATATTGGGTATTAATTATAAAGAAATTTATATAGATACAATAACTAGTGAATTTTTAGATTTAGCTGATTTAGTTGGTTCAAGTAATTTGTCTGATTTGTCTGTTTTGTCTTCATCTGATTTAACTAATTATAATGAAGTTTCAAATTCTTTTGAAAATAAGTCTGCTGAAGGTAATCTTAAAGCAAGAATTAGAATGTCTATGTTATATTATTTTGCAAACATGAAAAATTGCCTTGTAGCTGGTACTGGTAATAAAAGTGAATTATTGATTGGTTATTTTACAAAATATGGTGATGGAGCTTGTGATTTTGAACCAATAGGAGATATTTATAAAACACAGTTAAGGAAATTAGCTAAGGACTGGAATATTCCCGATGTAATTATAAATAAACCTCCAAGAGCAGGTTTATGGATAGGTCAAACTGATGAAGATGAAATTGGTTTAACTTATGATGTTTTGGATCAGCTCCTCTATCTAATAGTAGATAAAAATTTAACTAATGAAGAAATCTTAAAGGAAATGAATAGTTCTAATATGGAAATCAATAAAGTTCGTGATAAGATTACTAATAATCAACACAAGTTACAATTTCCTCCAAGCCCATTTGAAAAAAAGAAATTGTTTTGAATTTAATATTATTTTTAATTTATTATTTTTTTAATAATTTAATAATCTTTAATAATTTTAATAATTTTAATATTAATTTAAATAATTTTAATATTTCTAATAATTTTAATACTTTAAATAGTTTTAATCGTTAAAAATTTTTATAATTTTTGTGGTTGTGAAAAAATGATGGTACTAATTTATGTTACTACAAGTAACGAAGAAGAAGCTATAAAAATAGGGGATTTAGTGGTTAAAGAAAGGTTAGCTGCTTGTTCTAATGTAATTTCTAACATGAAATCTACATATTGGTGGGAAGGAAACCTTGAAAATGATAATGAGGCTATTCTCATTCTTAAAACATTAGAAAAAAATGTTGAAAATATATTTGATTTAGTAAGTAGTGTTCATAGCTATGATAATCCTTGTATTTTAGCATTACCTGTTTTAAATGTTGCTGAAAAATATTTAGAATGGATAAAAGATGAAATCGATTGATTAAAATTTTTTAATTTGGTTTAGATATTTATTACTTTTTTATTTGTAATATTTATTTTATTATCATAACCATAATTATTTAATTTAAATTTATTAATATGATAATATACTAATTATATATGATATCAATTTTTATTATAATTTTTATATAATTTCTAAATTATAGTTATAATTATAATTTTCTAATTCATAATTTATAATTATATTTTAATCTAATTCAATTAATTTAATTTAATCTAGTTTAATTAGTCTAATTAGTTTAATTAATTTAATTTAATTCAAATTATACTGGTGATCAAGTGAGTGAAGAGATGGAAAAGAAATGGCAGGATAAATGGGAAAAATCAAAGCTATTTCAAGCAGATCATGATGAAAGAAAAAAAATATTTTTAACAGTAGCTTATCCTTATCCAAGTGGAGCTATGCATATAGGACATGGTAGGACATACACAGTTCCAGATGTTTATGCAAGATTTAAGAGAATGCAGGGATATAATGTGTTGTTTCCTATGGGTTGGCATGTTACCGGAGCTCCTGTGATTGGAATTGCTAGTAGGATAAAGGATAAAGATCCTTGGACTCTTGAATTATATGAAAAGGTTCATAAAGTTCCAAAAACTGAGATTCCAAAGCTTGAAGATCCTGAATACATTGTAAAATATTTTAGTACTGAATATCATAATGTAATGAATGATATGGGTTATTCAATAGATTGGAGAAGAGAGTTTAGAACTACTGATCCTACCTATAAAAAATTTATTGAATGGCAAATAAGAAAGTTAAAAGAAATGGATTTAATAAGGAAGGGAAATCATCCTGTTAAATATTGTCCTCATTGTGATAATCCTGTTGGAGATCATGACCTCTTAGAAGGGGAAGGTGTTGGAGTAAATGAATTAACTCTTCTTAAATTTAAACTATTAGGTAAAAATAATAATGAAATTAATAGAAATGGTAATAGTAATTCTAATGTTAAATATTTAGTTCCAGCTACTTTTAGACCAGAGACTATTTATGGTTCTACAAATCTATGGTTAAATCCAGATATTGAATATATCGAAGTGATTAGTGATGCTTCTAAAGATGGAACCAATGGGGAAACATGGATAATTAGTAAAGAAGCATATGATAACATATCTAATCAAATAAAAGATTTAAAAATAATAGGAACTATTGACCCAAAACCATTGATAGGAACTTATGTTGAAAATCCTGTGACTAAAGAGCCTCATCCTTTATTACCTGCTAGTTTTGTTGATCCTGAATATGGTAGTGGTTCTGTATTTTCTGTTCCAGGTCATGCTCCTGCAGATTATATTGCACTTCAAGATTTAAAAAATAATAATGAACTTTTAGAAGAATATGGGTTAGAAAATATAGTAAATAAAATAGAGCCATTAAATGTTGTAACTCTTAAAAAATACAGTGAAATTCCAGCTCGTGATGTGATTGAAAGATTAAATGTTAAAACTCAGGAAGATCCTAAATTAGAAGAAGCTACCAATGAATTATATAAAGTTGAACACTCTAAAGGAATCATTAGTGATCACATTCCTATTTATTCGGGTGAACGTGTTTCAATAGCTCGTGAAAACATTAAAAAGGATATGATTTCTAAAAATCAAGCTACTATAATGTATGATTTTGCAGAACATCCTGTAATATGTAGATGTGGTACAAAATGTGTAGTTAAAATAATGGATAATCAATGGTTCCTTAAATATTCTGATGAAGAATGGAAAGAAAAAACAAGAAACTTACTTAGAAATGAAAACATAATTCCTAACGAAGTTAGATCAAATCTTGAGTACTATATTGGCTGGTTAGAAGATTGGGCATGTTCTAGAAGAATTGGGCTTGGAACTAAACTTCCTTGGGATAAACAATGGTTAATAGAACCACTAACAGATTCTACAATTTATATGTCTTATTATACAATAGCTAAATATTTGAAAGATATTAATCCTAATGATTTGAATGATGCATTTTTTGAAAAAGTATTTTTTGATAATGATATAAATATTGATAATGATATAAGCACTAATAAGATTAATACTAGTCAATTAGATAGTATTGGTGCTGATATTGACGATTTCAAGCTTAAAATTGATGAAGATATTATAAACGAAATTCAAAATGAATTTAGTTATTGGTATCCTTTGGATTGGAGACTTTCAGCTAAGGATCTAGTTGGTAATCACTTAAGTTTTCATATGTTCCATCATGCAGCTATTTTCCCTCCTGAAAATTGGCCAAAAGGAATGGTTGTATTTGGTATGGGTTTATTTGAAGGTAACAAAATGTCTTCCTCTAAAGGAAATGTTATACTTCTTAGTGATGCAATTGAAGAGTATGGTGCTGATGTTGTAAGATTGTTTTTAATGTCTTCAGCTGAACCATGGCAAGATTTTGATTGGAGAGAAAAAGAGGTTGTTGGTACAAAAAGAAGACTTGATTGGTTCTTTGATTTTGCAGAAAAAATTGAATCAATTAAAAAATCACCTTTAAATTTAAGTAATATTGAAAGAGTTGATTTAACCCGTAAAATAGACCTATGGATGATGAATCAGCTATTCATAAGGATAAATGATGCAACTAATGCTCTTGAAGGTTTCCAAACAAGAAAAGCTCTTCAAGATTCTCTCTTCCTTCTTAAAAAAGATGTTGATCATTATATGTACCGTACAAAACATTTATTAGAAGATCCTGATGAGGCAATTATCTTTGTTTTATCTTCAATATTAGAGTCTTGGATTAGAATTCTTGCACCATTTACACCACACAGTTCTGAAGAATTATGGAGTAAATATGGTGGTGAAGGTTTTGTATCTGAAGCTGAATGGCCTATTAAATATCAATACTTCCCAATGAAGTGCACTCCAACTTTAAACCTCCAAGCAGATAGCTGTATCCCAAGTGAAGTAATAGAAAAATCTGAAGAAATGGTTCAGTCAATTGTAAAAGATATAAATGAAATTAAAAAGATCGTTGATGTTGTTCCTAAAAAGATTCATGTTTATTTAGCTCCTGATTGGAAATGGTTATTATATAGGATAGCTGCAGATGTTGGAAAACCAGATATTGGCCAAATTATGGGTAAAGCTATAGGTGAAAACATTCACGATAATAAAAAAGAAATAGCTGATGTTGCTAAAAAAGTTGGTCGTGAAATTACAAAAACAAGATATATAGGAAAAATAGATGAGTATGATGTATTGTCCGATGCTTTAGACTTCATATCTGAAGAAGTAGATGCTGAAGTAATTATTCATACTGATGATAGCTATGATCCACAAAACAAGGCTAAAAATGCAATGCCGTATAAACCAGCTATATTTATGGAATAAGATTATTGTTTCTATTTAATTATATTTTTATTATATTTTTATTATATTTTTATTATATTTTCATTATATTTTTATAATAATATAATTTTTATTAAGGATATTTTTATTATAATAAATATTTTTATAAAATTTTATTTTTATATAATTTATTTTTATAAAGTATTACTAATTTTATTTTTATAATTTTTTATCTTTAATTTTATAGGTTTTTATTATTAATTTTATATTTTTCTATCTTTAATTTTTTTTTATTATTTTTAAATGCTAATATATTATCATAACACACATATAACTAAAATTACTATCTAAAACTTCTTTTAAACTTGTTGTAATAACTTTTTCTTCAGGATAACTAAGTTTTTCACATATTGTTACTTTTCTATTTTCATCTATTCCATTATCAAGTAAAAACTTAACCATATCTTTAACACTTTTTGATGGTAGTGCAATTGTAGGAAGTCCATTATCAATAACATTTAAAATATCTGAAATGTTTTCTCTACCGTGAAATGTCATTATATTCGCCTCATCCCAAGATATTCTATTTTTAGCTGCTGCTAATTGTAGTGAACTAATTCCAGGTATTACTTCTATACTATTCTGATCAAAGTTTTTATTCTCAGCTATTTTTTTTATAGTTTTTAAAACTCCTGAGAAACCAGGGTCTCCTGTTGAAAGTACACAAACTTTTTTTCCATTCTTAGCTAAATCTACAGCATTTTCTAACTTTTCCTGAAGATCTTTAACATCTAAACCTATAACTTCACCAATATCATCAAAAATATTAATAGCTCTCCAACTTCCAATAGTAATATCAGCATTTTTAACAACATTTTTTGCTTTTTCAGTTAGATAATCTTTAGAACCAGGGCCTATTCCAACAATAAATAGTTTTGACATATTTTTAACCTTTATATTTTTATAAACTCTCTTTTAATTATATAAAATCTTTTTATTTAATTTTTGTTTTTTATTGACTTTTATTTAGATTTTATCTAATTTCATCTAATTTTATTTAATTTTATTTAATTTTTAATCTATCTAATTCTAATTTAATTTTCATCTAATTTTATTTAATTTTATTTAATTTTTAATCTATCTAATTCTAATTTAATTTTCATCTAATTTTATTTAATTTTATTTAATTTTTAATCTATCTAATTCTAATTTAATTTTTTCATTGTTTATTTAAATTTTCTTTAAGAATTCTGTGGATATTTTCAGCACCAACAATTTTTTCATCGTTTATTTTCCAATCAGACGGATACATAATAAATGGTTTGTTTTGAGTTCCTCCAAGGCCTCCATGACTACCAACTAATTCTTCAAAGGCTGCAACTTCATCATTATGTTTATCATACATACTGTTTACTAAAATATCTGGAACATATTCGAACTTGTTTGTTCTAAGCAGATGTTTTCTAGCATTTGGTCCAAAAGCTTCTAGAGGATTCTTTCCTTCAATTTTATTTTCATCTAGATAATAAACTCCTTTTTCTCCAATAGCTAATGCTCCATGTTCACTTGAATTTACTAATATAAAACCAATTCCTTCATGCTGAACAAGCCCAGGAATTAATTCAGGAAACAATTCTTTTATAGTTTCATAATTAAGTCTAGTCGCCCATTGAGTTAAATAAATTAATCCTAAGTTTCCAGATGCAAGAACAATCACTTCAGCATCTTTTTGACCGATTTTAGATTTTTTTGCTGTTTTGGTTTTTGAAATTTTATAATTACTAATATATTCTAGAACATTATCTCCTTTTGATTTAATCTTTGTTGATATTTCATCATATTTATTTTTAGCAGTATATGTTTTATTTTTAACAAGATTTTTAACATCTTTAATTGGCAAGGTGATAACTTGAGAAAAATGATCTTCATTGGAGGATAATTCATCATAAATCTTCATATCTTCAGGAAGTAAATTATGTACTAAATCCTTTAAGCTTAAATCATATCTTTGTTTGAATGTTGATCCATTACTTTGCCCATGATCAGATTGAACAACAATATTATATTGTCTTTTTGAATAATTATTTGCACCATATATTCTTTTAATTTGTCTATCAATCCCTTTTAATGCATTAAAAGAGTCTCTATCTCTGATTCCAGAGTGATGTGCTATTTCATCATATCCTAGGTAAGTTGAGTATATTGTATCTGCTTCTCCTTTTATCATATCTCCAATGATTGTCTGTGTATTTATTTCTCTTATATATACATTAGCACAAGCTCTTACAAATAAATAAATAAAGTTTTTTCTAATTCTAGGTTGAATATTTTTAACTTTATGGTTTATTTGTGATATGATTTCTTTTACAATATCTGCTCCACATAATAACAAAATACGCCCAAAATTAGATGGATTTGAATAAACAAAGTACCATGTTTTATTATAAAATTTTCTTATATCATGCATTTTACTATAAGTAAATAATACATTTTCAGTATCTCCTGAAAATAGATTTGAACGGCTTGATCCATTTTTATGAAGAAGTCCTTTTCCATTTGAGATTCTTTTTTCAATTTTCGGAGCATCTAAAAGCCCAGTTGAAACCATTATTTTATTATTATTTTCTTTTTCAACCCACCTGAATGCAACTATGTCCTTGTTATTACCATGTAAAATTCCTGCCTGACTTGAACCTGTTTGGCTAGAAAGATCTGTTTCCCATTCTTTTATTTCGTGTGTTTTTTCTTTTAGCCATTTAGCTAATGTAGGCATTTGCCCTTTTTGGATAGCTTCTTCTAATATTTCTTTAGCAAGCCCATCTATTTCTATTATTACTATTCCTGGGAATGATTTAATAGAATTATCTTTATTAATGTTTTTAACTATATTATTTCTACTTTCATTGCTATATTCCCTATTATCTTTACTTTTATAGGTTTTATCATTATTATATTCATTATATTCATTATTTTCATTATTTTCATTATTTTTATTATTTTTATTATTTTTATTATTTTTTTTATTATCTTCATTATCTTCATTATTATAACTATCTTCATTGTTATCATAATTTTTGATATAATCGACTTCTCCATTTTTAAAATAATTATCATTATATCTTATTTTCTTCCTTTTAATAATGAAATTATAATATTCTTCTTCATTTCCCAGTGTTAGTAGTGTTGTTAATATGGTATGTACTACTGCTATTCCAAGTGGAACAATAATCAGAGCATAACCTTCAATACGTAATGTCGGTATAAATAAACTCATCACCCATATTATTCCACCATTTAAAAGTAAAGAACCGATTCCAATGGTATAAACTAAAAAAGGGAGGAATATTTTTGTTAATGCTGGCCAGAAAATAGAATTTATGGTTTCTAAAATGATTATAACAAGTATTGCTGTAATTAAACTATCTATTGTTAAACCAATACCAATATCAGCTAATAAATAAAATACTATTATTTCTCCAATCCAAACAATCAAGATCTTTATAAAAAATTTTAGATTAGCTAATATTTTATTAGATAGATTAGTCATACAATTTAGTTTTAATTTTTAAATTTAAATAATTTTTTAATTAATCCCTCAAATAATAGCTATATTAAAATATTTATTAAGTACTTGAAATATTTAGTAAATTAATAAATAGTACATTATTATTAAAAAGTTAAAAATTAATAAAGTTCTCATGAAAAATAATTTAAAAATAAAAACGTCTAGAATATCTAAAATATATAAATATAAAAATATATAAAAATATCTAAAAACATCTAAAAATATCTAAAAAATAATTTGTATAATTATAATCCTCAAAAAAATAATAGATAGCTCACTTCTCAAAAAAATTATAAAACCATATTAAACTTATATTATTGAACTTTTTCTAAAACTTCGGGGAGTAATAGAATAAGTTAATAATATATAAATTTTTAACTTTTAAATAATATTCTTGAGGATTAATTTCTTATACAATTAACTTTTTAAAGTTTTTTATTATATAAAATTAATCATGGAAAAAGGCAACTGATTACCTATATGCAATGTATAACATTTTATGGATTAATAAAATAATATTATGATAATGTAGCTACTAATCTTAATTGGATGCTTGAAAAAGGAGTATCAATATAAAAACAATTTTATATTAAATTATAAACACTGAATCATAATTTCTTTCTAAATTATGTAATGAACATTCTATTTTTATTAATTATTAAATATTATTAAAAACATAATATAATAGTCGAAGATTTTATGTAAATCGTACTTGTTATTTTCATGTAAAGGAATTTTTGAAAAATGATTATTATTTGACAAAAAAATGAATATTCAGAAATTGAATCGTGTATGAACTTATTTTCTTATGAAAATGAGAAAATTCATAATAACAATGTCGAAAGACATGTTATACAGTTGAATATACTTGAAATGTAAATTCAACAAAAAAATTATTAAATGGGGGGATTTTTTCATGGATATGAATGATTTTCTTGATATGGAAGTAATTGATAAAGAGGGGCAAAGTATTGGGAAAGTTGACACTGTTGAATTTAATGAAGAAACTGGAACAATCAATAAAATAGTTATTAAACTAGATAAAGGAATATTTTCACGTGCGAAAGAAACAATTACATTTGATCAGATAAAAAATATAAAAGATGTAGTACTATTGAATATTATAGTAGATATGGATAAATAATTTCTATTTTTAAATAGAAATAGTTTTTATATAGGGAAGTTATAAAAACATGGAGTTTATGAAAAATCAATAGAAAGCAAAAGATTAGATAATTTTCTAATTTCGAAATAATTATTGAAAATAATAAATTTTCAATGAAAAATGAGGTGATTTTTTATGGCTAATGGGATACTTGCAGCAATATTGTCTTTGATTTTACCAGGTTTAGGACAATTGTATGGTGGACAGGGAATTATGAAAACTGTTGTTTTCTTAATCATTGCTTTGATTTTTTATGGGATTGGTGCCACAATATTTTCCTTTATTTGGTTACTAGCATTGATTTTCAATATATATGCAGCATATGATGCATATGTAAATGTTGCAGACTGAATATCGATTTACATAGGGGATTATGAAAAAAAATTTATTAATGGAGATGAAAATATGAGTGATGATTTAAAAGATAAATTGAAAAAAAAGGTTAATGAAACTAATGAGAAGATTAAAGATGTTGCATCAGATGCTAAAGATGTAGCTGAAGATGTTGCTAAAGATGCAAAAGATAAAGTTGATGATGCTACAGATACTGTTAAAGATAAAACAGAAGAAGCAAAAAATAAAACTGAATATGAAGGTAAAAAAGCTAAAGATAAAGCAGAATATGAGGCTAAAGAAGCTGATAGAAAATCTTAAACCTTATTATTATAAAATCTCTGATTTTATAAGTATAAAACAAAGTTTTTATTTTTTATAAAAATTTTTTATTTTTATAAAGCTAAAAATGAAGTTTTTCTTTTTTATAATAATTCTTTATTTTTATTATTTATAAAACCTAATATTTTCTTTTTTATAAAAATTATTAATATAACTTTACTTTTATTATCATTTTCTAATGTATTATTAGTTTTCTTTTTTCTAAAAGTAATGAAAAGTCTTCTTATTCTTCAAGAATAATTTCAAAAATAATCAGTTTAAGAGATATATTTTTAATTTTTCATAAAAAATTATTTTTTATATTTTTATATTAATCTTATTTTATTTAATTTAATTATTTTTTAAAGTAATATTTAATAAGGTAGTTTAATAGACTTATTAGAAATATAGTATAATTAGAAAATAATATAAAAATATTATTTTAGAAAATAATATATTATTCAAATATCTTAATTACTTATTCAAATGTCTTAAATAATTGCTTATCTTAAATAAAATTTATAAGGAAGTTAAAAAATGCTTCAAATTGCAGTTACAGGAAAACCAAATGTGGGTAAATCATCATTTTTTAATTCAGCTACAACATCAAAGGTAGAAATGGCAGATTATCCATTTACAACTATTGATGCAAACAAAGCCATAGGAAATGTTTTAAAACCTTGTCCTTGTGTGGATTTAGATTTAAATTGTAATCCAAGAAATTCAGAATGTATTGATGGGAACAGATATATTCATGTAGAATTAATCGATGTTGCAGGTCTAGTTCCTGGTGCTCATGAAGGAAGAGGTTTAGGAAATAAATTTTTAGATGATTTAAGACAAGCTAAAGCTTTTATTCATATTATTGATGCTTCTGGATCCACTGATGAAGAAGGTCGCCCAGTTGATCCTGGAACTCATGATCCTCTTGAAGATATTGAGTTTCTTGAATATGAAATAGATATGTGGATGTATGGAATATTAAATAAAAACTGGAGCAGACTTATTCGGAAAATAGATGCAGAAAAATTAGATGTAGCTAAGGTTATATATGAACAAATGTCTGGTACTGGTGTAAGCCTTGAAGATGTTATTGAGGCAAAAAGAACGATTAATCCTGATTATCAAAAATGGGAAAAAGAAGATTTAATCCAACTTGTAACAAATCTTAGAAAAATAGCTAAACCAATGTTAATCGTAGCTAATAAAGCTGATCTTCTAACAGCTGAAGAAAATATAGAAAAAATCAAAGAAAAATATCCTGATGTTATTCCTGCATCAGCTGATAGTGAATTAGCTCTTGTTAATGCTAGTAAAGCAGGATTAATTAATTATAATTCGGGAGATTCACATTTTGAAATTATTGATAAGGATAATTTGAATAAAAATCAACTGAATGCTTTAAATTATATTAAAGAAAATGTTTTAGATAAATATGGAAGTACTGGTGTTCAAAAAGCTCTTAATACTGCTGTATTCGAATTACTTGATATGATTGTTGTTTATCCCGTTGAAGATGAACATAAATTCACAGATAATAAAGGCAATGTTCTTCCAGATCCTATACTTATTAAAATTGGCTCAAATCCTAGGGAACTTGCATATATTGTTCATACAGATATTGGGGATAAATTTATGCATGCTGTTAATGCAAGAAAAAATATGAGAGTAGCTAGTGATTATGAATTGTGTGATGGAGATATTATTAATATCATAACTTCTTAATAATATCATAACTTCTTAATTTATTATTTTGAATAATATTTTAGAATATTATTAAATTATTAAATAGTCACTTTAACTTTTATATTTCATCTAAAATCTAACTTTATATTTGAATTATAAATTATGTCATTTATTTTGCATTGTGTATATTACTACTTCATAATTTTTGCTTTTCTTATTAATTGTTTTTAATTTTGAATCAGTTTTAAAACCTGCTTTTTTCAAAACTTTTTGAGAAGCAATATTATCTTTAAAGGGAGTTGCATATATACAATTAATTTCATAGTCATTAAAGCCATATTCTACTATATCTTTGATAGCTAATGTGATTATTCCTTTGTTCCAGTGTTTTTCAGCCAACCAATACCCTAATTCAGCTGTTTCTATGTTTTCATAATTATTGTAATTATTTTTATCATTTATCTGACTGAAATTTAAAGCTATTGAGCCTACAGCTTCATTATCTACTTCAATAGCAAATACTTTCATAAATTTTTCTTTTGAAGCAATATTTATAAAGTTCTCTGCATCTTTTTTAGAGTAAGGATTTGGAAATTCATCAGTAAGCCATTTTGCAATATTTTCATTGTTAGCATATTTAGATATACTATTGATATCCCTTTTATTAAATTTTCTAAGTTTATAGTTAATATTAGACATTTTATATTGAATTATTTCTATCTTAACTTTTATTAGCTATTGAGTTTTATAGCTATTTTAACTTTTATTAGCTATTTTGAGTTTCATTTATTATTTTAGCTTTTATTAGTTTTATTGAATTCTATTAATTTCTTACTTTCTTGTTTTTATCAGCTGTTCACTATATTGTTTATTAGTTTAATTACCAATATTGCTGACATAATTTAGGAACAAGAGTTCTTACGCTTTCTTTGTCTTTTTTATCCCATTCTGCATTAATATTTTCACCAAAAGAGATTTCATCAACTATATCAAATATTTCTTTTGGATCTAGTTCAAATTGTCTCATTCGTTGATAGTAAGTGTCTAAATCTTCTTCATTTCCTATTTTTTTATTAAAGGCAAGTTCTGCAACTGATATCATATCATTATTTTCATAATAATCATCTTGATAAGGCATATCCAGATCAATAATGGAATCGGGGTTAATTAAGGCATTAAAATATGGCTCTTTCCCTCTTGAAATTAGCCAACCTCGAAAAGATTCAAAGCATTCTTCAGAACATCCATCATTTAAAACATGAGCTGCTGCCCATAATTTACTTTTTTCTGATTCTTTTGCATAAATTTCATATATCTTTCCAAATTTCAATATTTCTTCTTGACTATATTCTGATAATTTATCAATTAATAATTGCATTTGTTTGTCTGTTTCCCAATTAGCTTCTTTATATGAGGTTTGAATTAGTTCCCAAAATTTATTTTTGTCCATCATGATTTTACTCCTTTTCATTTTTTTTTTTTTTTTTTTTTAAATTGTTTTTGAATAATTTTTAAATATTTTCAAACATATAATTAATTATTATTTTTCTAATAGTTTTTATGTTTTTTAAAATATTTAATAGTTTTTATAAAAAATACTATGATGCACGTTTTACACATATTAATTAATATATAAATTATAAAATCATTATTAAGATTTTTTAATTGTTTTAAATTTAATATAGAGATTATTATATAAATATTAATAAAATTAGAGAAATTTAATAATTATAATTAGAAAAAATTAAAATAAAACTTAAAAAATTAGAGAAATTTTAAAATTAAATATAAATAATAAATAAAAAAATAGTATTAATAATTTTATAATTTGGTTTTTTAATTAATTTTTTAATTAATATTATTCAATAGTATCTTTTTTTGTTTTTAAAAGTAAAATATGGGTACTAACACATATTCCAACAATAAGCAAAATTAATCTAACAATCAAACTATTTACTAGAATAGCTGAAATACTTAGTGTCAACCATAGAAATATTAAACTGTTTCTTTTAACATCTACTGGAACACCTTTTTTTTCTTTATAGTTATTTATATAGCTTCCAAAGTATTTATTGTTTTCAATCCATTTTTCTGCTCTCTTTGAACTTTTTCCAAAACAGAAAAATGCAGCTAGAATAAATGGGGTAGTAGGTAAGATTGGTAAAGCAACTCCTACTGCACCTAAACCTACTAATACCACTCCTAAACTAAAGAAAACTGTTTTTTTAGGTTCCATAGTTGCACAATTATTAATGATTTAATTTCAATATTTTTACTTTTTATTTTCTTTTGAAATGGTATTTATTCTTTTGTAGCTTCAACTCTTTCTTCTTGAGTCATTTCAGAAAGTTCTTTAACTTTATTTATATCAAGACCTACTCCTTCAGCTACACGAGTTCCATATTCTGGGTCTGCTTTGTAAAAAAGAGCACACTGTCTGTATCGGATTCTTTCTTGAGCATTTCCTAAATGAACAACAATGTTATATACAAGATGGTCTTTATCTTCATCACTTAAAACCCTTCTCCAAAGTTCTCCAGTTTGGAAAAAGTCAACATCTTCAGTTGGCATAGTGTGCCTATTGATCTCTGCTTTTAATTCTATAGTTGGTGGGGTTACTGTTTCATCTGGTTCTGCTCCTCCAAAAGAATTTGGATAGTAATTAGGGCCTTTTCCACCATTTTCATCAACTGTCATAGGTCCATCTCTTTGATAACTATTGACATCCGCATTTTTAGGTCTGTTTACTGGAATTTGATGATGATTTGGGCCTAATCTGTGTCTTTGTGTATCTTCATAAGAAAATAATCTTCCTTGTAATAATCTATCTGGAGAAGGACCAATTCCTGGAACAAAATTTGAAGGTGCGAAAGCTACTTGTTCAACTTCAGCAAAGAAGTTTTCTGGATTTTTATTTAAAACTAGCTTTCCAAGAGGTATTAAAGGATAATCACCATGGAACCACACTTTTGTTACATCGAATGGATCAAATTTATATTCTTCTGCTTCTTCTGGTTTCATTATTTGAACATAAACATTCCATTCTGGATAATTTTCATTTTCAATAGCTTCAAACAAGTCTTCTACTGCATGATCTGGATTTTCACCACACATTTTAACAGCTTCATCATTTGTAAAGTTTTTTATCCCTTGTGCTGTTTTGAAATGGTATTTTACCCAAACATATTCATTTTTCTCATTATACCACATGAATGAATGGCTTCCAAAACAATCCATGTGTCTAAAATTTAATGGAGTTCCTCTATCAGTAAATAGAAAAGTTGCTTGGTGTATAGATTCTGGTGTAAGTGACATGAAATCCCAAAACATATCAGCATCAGGTAAATTGTTTTGAGGGTTTCTTTTTTGTGTATGTATAAAGTCTGGGAATTTTATTGAATCTCTAATAAAAAATATTGGAGTATTATTCCCAACAAGATCATAATTCCCTTCTTCTGTATAAAATTTCATAGCTGTTCCACGAGGGTCTCTTTTTGCATCAGCTGAACCTTTTTCCCCACCTACTGTAGAAAATCGTATAAAAACTTCTGTTTTTTTACCAATTTCAGATAAGAATTTAGCTCTTGTATATTTTGAAAGGTCGTTTGTAACTTCAAAATATCCATATGCTCCAGTTCCTTTAGCATGAACAACTCTTTCAGGTATTCTCTCTCTACCAAAATGTGCAAGCTTTTCAGTTAAATGTGCATCTTCTAGCATTGTATAGCTAGCTCCTTTACCTGTAGTAATGGATGCTTGATCATTTGGAACAGGAATTCCTTTATTTGTTGTGTATTTTTTTTTATTTGACATTTTTATCACATTATGATTTTATAATCATTCCTTGTATATTAATATTTTATTACTAAAATATATAATTTTTTGATTATTTTTATGCATTATTTTATTATAATTATTATAGTGTCTAATTGAATATAATTTTTAATAATTTTTAATAAAATATATAAAATAGATGATTTATAAAAATAGTAATTAGATAAAATAAAAATTATAAAAATTATAATTATTTCAAATAGTTCTATAAATATTTTAAATAGCTTTATAAATAAAAAGAAATAGGTAATTATATGGATTTAAATTTAGGAAATGGGTATGCCGAAACACATTTAGAATTTATAAGAGTTTTAAATGTTAGAATAGAAGAAAGAGACCCTTTAAAACCGGTTTTCGATGATTTGCCTTTTTTAGTAAATTTTGAAAATAAAGAAGATTATCTTAAATTGGTTGATTATGGAGTATTTCATATTGAATTAGAACAGGGTACAATATTAGCTGATTGTAGACTAAATGATAAAATTAAATATATCGATGAAAATACAGATATAAGTGGTTATTATAGCTACTCTAAGCTATGAACACTTATTATATTCTTTAATTTAATTGTATTTTTAGTTATATTTAATTTAATTTTTATATTTAATTTAGTTATATTCTTTAATTTAATTGTATTTTTAGCTGTATTTAATTTAACCTTTAAAATTTAACCTTTACAATTTAACTTTTATAGTTGCATTGAAACGAAATTCTTTAACATTTTTAGGCCAGGAACTCCGCTTTTTTCTGGATGAAATTGGGTTGCGAACACATTATTTTGATGTAAAACAGCTGTAACATCAAAACCATATTCTGTAGTTCCAGATATAACTTCTTCATCTTCTGGAGATGCATAATATGAATGGACGAAATAGAAATAATCTTGGTCTATCCCATCTATAATAGAACAACTTTTTTTACTTTCACATAAAGTCATATCAAGGCGATTCCATCCCATATGGGGAATTTTAAGACCATTTTCTATTGGAAGCTTTTTAACTTTTCCTTTAAAAATATCTAGTCCTTTAACACCAGGAGTTTCTTCACTACTGGATAATAATGCTTGTAATCCTAAGCAAACTCCTAGAAACGGCTTATCTTCTGAAATATGTTCGATTATAAGTTTTTTATAAGGTTCAATATTATTCATAATTTGCCCAAATGCACCGACTCCAGGCAAAACTAAATATTCAGCACCTGATATTTTTTCAGGATCTTTTGTAACATTTGACTTTACATTAATCTTAGAAAATCCATTAGAAATGCTCCTAAGATTTCCACTTCCGTAATCAATAATTGTAATCATAATTTAGCCTATTTATTATCATTATTCTAATTTATTATTATTCTATTCATATTTTATTATATTTACCTATATAAATTATAATTCTCTATTTATCATTATTCCAATCAATGACTGTTCTAATCATCATACCAAAGTCAGAATCTACAATTTCACTAGTTCCTAATGTTTTTGAATGAGCATCTAATTCAGCTACAACATAATTGTATCCTAATTGTCTAAGAGGTTCGACTAGTCGTGGACCATCTGTAACAGCTATCGTTTTTGTCTTTGGATTAAGTTCTTCAATTTTTAATGCATGTGGAACTCCGGATACTAATATTAAATCAAAATTTTCTTCTTTTAAAATTTCTTCAGCTTTTCGTGGAGTTATTGGGTATTCATCCAACCCTCCAGTAGTGTAATCAATGGATATTCCATTTTGTCTTAATTCTTTTGCTATATTTTTAGCATGGTCTCTTATTCTTGGAAGTCCAATGTTTTCATCAAGGTTAGCTATGAATATTGGTTTATTTGATTTATTAATATTTTTAAAATCAACATTTAAAACATCAGCAAACAAATAACTTGTTTCTTTTTTAGCATTAAGCACAAATGCTACTTTTTTCCCTTCTTCAATATTTTGAATAAGTACTTTAGCTACTTCTTCTTTATTATCTCCGAAATTTGGCTTAATATAGTCCCCTTTCGCCATTCCTCTTGTTTTTTCAATTTTAGTAGCTAATTTAAGCATTTTTATCTGTCTATCTGCTTCTTCTTTTGGAATTACTCCATGTTTTACAGCTACTTCCAACACAGCTATTGCACCTTCAGTATTATCTCCTTCACCAAACCCTCCATGAGATTCTACTGGTAAAACAATAGCATCTGTTTCTACATTTTCAACAGCCTCTTTAAGATCTTCACCTATTATCATACTTGCACAGGTTCCTACTATTCCAACTAATTTTGGATTAAACATCTTATCTGCTTTTCTCAGTGTTTCTTCTAATTTTTCACTAGCTCCAAATATAAAATCGTTTTCTGCCATAGCTGTTGTTAAAACTCTTACTCCATCACTTTCAAGAAGTCTTCCTGTTCTAAAACAACAACCATGAGGGCCATGCATTATAATAACATCAGCATTAAGATCTCTCAATGTATAAAGCGAAGCAGCTATTGGGCTTGGTCTTGGATGCATACTTTTCTCCATTATGTAATATATCTTTATTTAGACATTAATTAAATATTTTATTAGATATAAATTCTGGATTTATGAATATTAATTATATTTTTCATTATTATATCTAAATTTAGTCATTACATCTTAATTCAGTCATTATAACTAAATTTAAGTTTATTATCTTTATTATTATCTTTATTATGATAACATTTTCATGTTTATATTATAAAAGATTATTTATAATAATATTATTTATAGAATTTATTTATAAATTATATAATTATTATTTATAAAAATTTTTTATTTTTATAAAGCTAAAAATGAAGTTTTTATTATTTAAAATTTTCTGATTTTATAAGTTTGAAAAGAAGCTTTTATTATTTATTAATTTATCTATTTTTAAATTATTTAATAGCTAATTTTATTTTTATTTTTATTTTTCATATTTTCTGAGGTTTTATTCTTTAATTATTATTTTTTAATTCTTATTTTAGAATTTTAAAATTATACAATTAAGATTTATACACTTGAAACCGACCTCTATAATACATATATCTAAATTAGTATTACTAATTCTAAATTAGTTTATATAAGACAATTTCATCTTTTTAAAACAATTTTTTCTATTAAATCAGTATTATCTTCTGATTTAACTATTTTAATTATATAAACATAAACTTTAAGTATTTTATCACTCAATTATTTAATAAATCAACTAATAATTAAATTTATAATTAAATTAATAATAATTAAATTATTATTCTATTAAATCATTACTATATTAAATTATTACTATATTTTAATTATTTATTATTTTAATTATTTAATTTTAATATTTAATTGTCGCTTTTATTATTATAAAATAAGGTTTAATGATTAAATAAGACTATAATTAGTTTGAATAGTTATATATGATTCTATATGCTTATATATATTTTATAGGTGATTATATCTACTTATAAATGATTATATATTGTTTATGGATGATTTTAGATGGTTTATGAAATGTTTATTTACTTTAATATTATTTGATAAATATATTTTCATTTAAAACAGGTGTAAAAATGGATATAGAAGGATTTGTACGGGATAAATTAGCTAAACAAGATAATTCAACAAATAAAAGTGAAAAATCTCTTGAAAACCTATTAGCTAATATAATAATGGAATATAAGGATATAACTCATGAAAACGCGATTTTAATGGCTCAAAGTGTTATTGATGAAGTTCAAACTACTTTAAAAATTGAAAAATCTAATGATTTATTTCTAAAAGACATTATTAATATTCCTAAATCAGAAATTGCAATGGGTGAAATGGGGGTTGGTTCTAGAGGAGCTGGTGATTTTTTTGTTCATAGAAAAATAGCTGAAATTGTAGCTAGTACAAAATCTTCTTCTCTTGTAAACCCTGAAGCCCAGGACGATGGAGGTGTTGTCAAATCTCCAGTATCTGGATCTAAAGATGATGAAGATGTTTATATTACTACTGCTGTTGATGGAATTCATTCTCGTCTCAGTGAATATCCATTTCTTGGAGGTTTTCATGTAGCTAGAGCATCTTTAAGAGATGTTTGTGTTATGGGTGCAGAACCAGTAGCTATAATAAGTGATCTTCATTTAGCTGATGATGGTGATGTTGGTAAATTATTTGATTTTACAGCAGGAGTAGCTACAGTTTCTGAACTAATAGATGTTCCTATTGTCGCTGGAAGCACTCTTCGTGTTGGAGGAGATATGGTGCTTGGAGATAGGCTTGTTAGTGCTGTAGGTTCTATAGGAGTTTCAAAATATCCTCCAACAGCTAGAAAAAGAGCTGAATCAGGTGATGTAATACTTCTTACAGAAGGTTCTGGTGGAGGAACTATCACAACAACAGCTATTTATAATGGCTTTTTTGATGTTGTTTGGGAAACTATGGATATTGGTTTTATTAAAGCTTCTAATGCTCTTGTTAAAGATGATTTAGTTAAAGATGTTCATGCTATGACTGATGTTACAAATGGTGGTCTTAGAGGAGATGCTCATGAGATTTCATCTACAACAGGATTGGGATTAGAGTTTTATCAAGATAATATTAGAAACATGGTCACTCCAAAGGTTCTTAGTATGCTTGAAACATTAGAAATAGATCCTCTTGGTGTTTCAATTGATTCATTGATGATAGTTGCTCCTGAAGATGTAGCTAAAAAAGTAAAAAATTCTGTAAAGTCTGTTGGAGTTAAAATTGCTGAAATTGGTACTGTAGATAATACTGGTGTTCCAAGAATGATAAGTTCTGATGGAAAAGAAGAAATTCTTGAACCACTTTTTAGAGAGGCAGCATATACAAAAATTAAAAAATTAGTAGGTGAAACAACTCCAGAAGATTTTGAAATAATGAAAGAAAAAGTTCAAAAAGCAGCTGATAATTCAATTAAGAAAAAAGAGAAAGTCATCGATTATATAAAAAATAATCCTTAGTTTCTTCTGAATTTTTTTTAAAAATTTCTTTTATTTCCTTTAAAAAATAATATGACTTCCTATAAAAATAATATGAATGATATCAAAGATATAATAAAAAATATCAGAGATATAAAAGATATCCCAAATATAAAAGATATTAAAGGGTTTTTATCACTTTTCGATGGTATAATAGCTATTTTATTGCTTTTTTTAGCTTTATTTGCCTTTAATTCTTTAATATATTTTGAAAGTCCAAGCTATGATAGAACTCTTCCTGATTCTAAATTAGTTAATGATGTTATTGGGCTAATGGCAACAGAAAATGGAGATGATTATTCTGTTTTATATTCTATTGTCTTAATATTGGAAAATAACAATAATACTTTAGATTATACTACTAAAAGTTATATTTCTACTATTGCTGGAGATTTTTTAAATAAAATTATTCCTGATAAAAACTATATTTTGGTTGAAAATAATATATTAAATGGAGAAACTATTTTAAGTAAAGGATATATGGATGATAATGTGAATATAAGTTCTTCAACTCGTAACATAGGTGAATATAGCTTCACATTATCTATTTTCTGATTTTATTTTTAATAATAATATTAATTAATAGAAACTTTTTTAAGGTAGTTCATTCAAAAAATAATTTATTAACTTCTATTAACCTCATTTATAATTATTAAATTAAAATTAATAATTGTAATTATTGATTTTTTATAATCAGCCCTGATAGTGTAGTTGGATAACACGTAGGATTGCGGATCCTATTCCCCGGGTTCAAGTCCCGGTCAGGGCATTAAAATTATTTTTATTTATATTTTCTATTTTTTATTTTTATAAATAACAATTTTATAAATAAGGTTTTTATAAATAGTAATTATATAATTTATAAATAATAATTTATAATTTATAAATAACAATTCTACAAATAATATTGTTATAAACGATTTTAATATTATAAATGACTCTAATGTTATTATAAAAAATGTTAATGCTATAAAATACTAATAGCTAATAAGATAATAATATAAAGAATTTAATAACAATTACATAATAAATAATAATCATATAATCATAATCATGGCAGAATTTCTTGGTTTAGACTATTAGGATAAAGATTACAATGCTTAATGCTGAAACTTATGTTACAAAAGAGAAAGGAATTGGGGGTACAATTAGAAATCGATATGAAGATTTCTATGTTGAAGAAATTCCTATTGAAAATTTACTACCTGCTGGTGAAGGTCCAAATGTTTGGATTTGGATTGAAAAACTTGGAAGGACCACTTTAGATGTTTTAATGGATATTTCAAGGGATCTTCATATAAGTAGAAAGCGAATGGGCTTTGCAGGAATGAAAGATAAAAAAGCTATTACTAAACAGTGGATATGCATAAGTAACATGGATAGTAAAGAACAATTTGAAGAAGTTAAAGCATTAGATGGCGAAATTTATAATACAAAGTTCTTAAAGGTCATAAGAGGGCAGAAAAAACTTCGTATGGGTCAACTTGAAGGAAATAAATTTAAAATTCTTATTAAAGATATTAGTCCAGATTATTCTAGCTATCAAGAAGCAGCTGATATGGCAAATAATATTTTTAAAAAATTAGAGGTTTGGGGTGTTCCTAATTACTTTGGTTGGCAACGCTTTGGAAAACCTAGAACAAATACTCATCTTGTAGGAAAAGCTTTAGTAGCCAACGACCTTGCTGAAGCTGTTAGATTATATATTGGAAATCCTTATGAAGAAGAACCAGAAGAAGTTAAATTAGCAAGAAAAGCTTATGATGATGGTGATATTGAAAAATCTTTAGATCTCATGCCTACTGGTATGCGATATGAGCGTATAATGTTAAAAGAACTTTTAAAAGAAAAAAATAAGTTAAAAAAGTCTTCTACTAAGATAAATTCTAGTAATGGTATTAATTCTTGTACTAATATTAATTCTAGTAATAACATTAATTCTAGTAATGGTATTAATTCTTGTACTAATATTAATTCTAATAATGAGAGTATTAATCCTACTGATAATGAGGGTAATAGTTCTACTAATAATGATATTAGTTCTCATAATAGAGATATTAATTCTAATAGTATTGATTTTAGTATTAATGGTTCTGATTTTAGTTATCTTAATGATAAATCATATAAAAAAGCTATTTTCGCCCTTCCAAAACCTCTTCAAAGGATGTTTGTACATGCTTATCAATCATACTTGTTTAATAAAGCTGTTAGTAAAAGAGTAACTATGGGTATTAATAAATATATTGAAGGAGATATTGTTATTGATAATGAAGAACATCTTATTCATAATGAATCTCCAGAAAAACTTCAAGAAATGATAGTTAAATTTGAAGCAGACCCTACTTCTCCTCTCTATGGCACAAAAGTTCCATTTGCAGAAGGAAAAATTGGTGAGATGGAAAAAAATATCTTAATAGAAGAAAATTTGAAGAGAGAAGACTTTGAATGTCCTAAAACACCTAGATTGGGTAGTCATGGTTTAAGACGAAAGATGCGTTTTAAAATTTGGGATGCAAGTGCTATAGCTACTGCGGATGGTGTTTTAACAGAATTTTCAATAAATAAAGGTTCTTATGCAACTGCTGTACTTAGGGAAATAATGAAGAATGATGTTGTTTAATTATACTTGATTACAAATTTTATATTTATTATAAACTTTATATTTGATTATAATTTTCATATTTGATTTTAAGTTATATATGATTATAAATTTTATTTTTAAAAAGTTGATTTTATGGTTATTAAATGTAGAACTATTTCAAAAGGAAAAGCTAGAGGAGAATTAATTGTAAGTAATGAATTACTTAGCTTTTTAGGGGGAGTCAATCCTAATACTGGTGAAGTTATCGATTCTAATCATGAATTAAAAGGAAAATTTATAAAAGATAAAATACTTTTCATTCCTGGTGGAAAAGGATCTACTGTTGGTTCTTATGTTATTTTTCAAATGAAGAAGAATAATGTTGCTCCTCGTGCTATTATTTGTTTAAATGCTGAACCTATAATAGCTACTGGTGCTATAATTTCTGATATTCCAATGGTTGATTTGCCAGAATCTACTGAAGGGCTTGTGAATGGTGTTAAAGTCGAAGTTAATGGTGAAGATGGAGAAATTACTATATTATAATCTTCATAGCTTATAATCTTCATAAGTTTATAAACTTCATAAATTTATAAATTTCAATAGTATTTTTATCAATAATCTTTTTAAATTTTATTTTTTTATTTATCAAATTTATAATTATATAAAATTAAAATTATTAATTATTATATAATATTTCACAATATTTTCACAATATTTTTATAAATATTTTTATAATATTCATATTTATTTTTCAAGCTATATATGTATTATTTTTTTCATTGTTTATATTTTATATCTTATTTTAATTTATTAATAAATTTTAAAGATTT
>NZ_JXMW01000023.1 GCF_002072215.1 Methanobrevibacter arboriphilus JCM 13429 = DSM 1125 | reverse complement strand
TACGATTAGTTGTGTAATTAAGACTCCAACCACCAGTAGAATTAACAGAAACATCTGTATAAAGATTACCATCAACAGTAACATTAACACCAGTTATACCAGTATAATTAGCTAACTGACCAGAAATAGTAACATTGTTGCCAATATTCGCTGGATTATTACTAACAATTATACTAGAATTAGTAGTTAATTGGAGGGAATTAAAAGCTACAGTATCATTTACATTATCTAAAGTAGCAGCTAAAGTTTGAGTGCCAGTTGTAGCTGTTGCATTATAAACAAAACCATCAGCACGACTACTATTAAACTTATCACCATTGAAAGTTCCATTAACAACAAAATCAGGTAAAAATTCAACACCATCATTACTAAGCGTAGTATTCAAAACTAATAACATAAAACTAACATTATCACCAAAATGAACACCATCCAAACTAGAAGTATTAGTAATATTCAAAATAAAATGATTAAGAGTATCAACACCCAAAATCATACCAGTAATATCATTAACACCCCACCAATTACGATCAAAACTACTATTATCATTATGACCAGTAATATTAACACCAACAGAAGCAATAATACGATTATACTCAACAGTAACATTAACCAATGAACCAACACTTAAACCAGTAAAATTCAAACCAGCCTTAGTAGCAAAAATAGTATTACCACGAATAATAAAATCAGTCACATTAGTAACACCACCACTAGTATAGAAATAAAAACCACCACCACTAGTAGCATTAATAGTATTATTCAAGAAATTAACACCCTTAACATTACCATTATACAAAGAAACATAAACACCATAACTAACACCAGTAATATTGTTGTTGGCGAAGGTTATATTGGTGTTGTTGCTGCTGTATACATACAGAGCAACACCATATGTTGTTCCTGTGATGTTGTTATTGGCAAAGGTTATATTGGTGTTGTTGCTGCTGTATGAATCCATAGAAAAACCACGTGTTCCTGTGAAGTTGTTGTTGGCGAAGGTTATATTGGCGTTTTTGCTGCTGAATGCAGACAGATCAACACCATTGTTTGATCTTCCTGTGATGTTGTTGTTGGCGAAGGTTATATTGGCGTTGTTGCTGCTGAATGCATACATAAAAACACCATAGCCTGATGTTCCTGTGATGTTGTTGTTGGCGAAGGTTATATTGGCGTTGTTGCTGCTTTGTGCATACAGATCAACACCAGAGAATTTTCCTGTGATGTTGTTGTTGGCGAAGATTATATTGGTGTTGTTGCTGCTGTATGCAGGCAGATAAACACCATAGCCTGATGTTCCTGTGATGTTGTTGTTTTCAAAAACCAAATTAGCAGACGAAACAGGACTACTAGAGCTACCATTACCTAAGTATACACCAGAATAACCACCAGTTATATTATTACCACTAAATAAAACATCAAAAACAGTCCTATCAGTAGATTTACCGAATAAATAAACAGCACCATGAAAATTAGTAGCTATACTGGATTTAATAATATTATCCTTAATAACAACACCTGTTATAGGATTAGCACTACCACTACTACTTAAATTAATACTAACACCAGAAGTAGTAATATTATTATCACTAACAGTCAAATCACTACAATTAGATTTTATAGCTGTAGCATAACCACTAATAGTTAAATTAATAATCTTTACATTAGTAGCATTAATATTAAACAAAGTACCACTAGATGATGTGAATTTAGCACCACCACGATTCTTACCAACAATAGTAGCATTACGACTAATATTAAGCTGACCCCAATCAACATACTCACCATTAGCAAAACTAATCACCAAATCATTATCATTATCATTATTAATAACACTTTGAAACTGTTCAGTAGTATTAACTGTAGTAAAATTATGATTAGCTGCACTAACACTAGATAAAGCTAAAAAGATAAATAAAACACACACAACAAAAATAATTGGCTTAAAAAATTTATTTATTGTAAACATTTTCGTTTTTTCACCTCCTGATCCAATCAATCAGTATATATTTAAAAAATACATAGTACAATGAGAACACTCACTACACTACAATAATATAATATAAAAAAACTACTATAAAAAACTTCCTACCCAAAAACAAAAAACAAACCAAACGTCATTAAAAGAATAAAAAAATTAAAAACTAAAAAATAATAAACAAGACAATAAGAACCCATATGAACGAATAAACACAGCAAAAAGAAAAAAACAATAGCTATCCCCCCCCCCCCCAGCTTTAAATTAAAATTAAAGGAATATTAAAAATAATTAAAAAAAAAATTATAACAAATGATTAATCTTCATAATTTTATAAAAACTTCTAAAAATACTCTAATTTAAACTTAAAGAAAATTCATAAATATTAAATATTATCCAAAATTAAATCATCTTTAAAAAAAACCTTTTGGTAATATAAATATTATATTGCATTATTACCAACTGTTTTATGAAAAAATAATAAATAAAAAATAAGTATAAATAAATAAAAAATAATAATAAAAAAATTTAATATATTAATAATGACTTGCAGGAGTCATTCCTAAATGCTTATCCTCACTTTTTTTGCCAGGAATTCCATAAGCATCTGCTCTACATTGAGTGCAAGCTCTAAAAACTGGTAAAACTTCTTCAACTTCATCCCTAACTTTTTCAATCTCAGCACAAGTAGGACGAGGATAATCTTTCATTTTATTTAAAGGAATAAGGGGAAGAACATTCATAAGAGAAGCACCTCGTTTTTTAACTTCTTTAGCTATTTCAACGATGTGTTCATCATTTAATCCTGGAATTAAAACACTATTCACCTTAATAATCACTCCAAGATTACTTAATTTTTCAATTCCTTCAAGCTGGTTTTTAATCAGGATTTCAACAGCTTCTTTTCCTTTGTAGATTTTGCCATTGTAATTAATAAAAGTATAAATATCTTTAGCAATTTCAGGATCAACAGCATTAACAGTGACAGTAACTGTGTTAACTCCTAGTTTAGCTATCCTTTCAGCATAATCAGGAAGTAAAAGACCATTGGTACTCATACACTTAATTAAGTCAGGATTAGTTTTGCCTAATTTTTCAAAAAATTCAAATGTAGCTTCATTAGCTAATGAATCTCCAGGTCCAGCTACACCAACCACAGCAATTGGTCCTTCTTTAGTCACATTTTCAACATGTTCTATTGCATCATCTGTATTCATAACACAAGAAGCAACACCTGGTCTGTTTTCATCTTGGTTGATGTCTCTTGTACAAAAATTACAATAAATATTACATTTAGGAGCAATAGGAACATGAGCCCTGCCTACCTTATCATGCATTTTCTCATTAAAACAAGGATGAGCCTTAGTTACATGAGCAAAACGACTACCTTTAAGTTCTTCCATAATGTCACCTTATAACAGATTAATAATGATAAAATTCTATATATTAAATCTTATATCTCATTTTATTATATAATTATTAATTTAATTTTATTATATAATTTTATAATTTTATTATATTTAATTCTATATTCAATAACTCTCTTAATTAAATAACTATAAAAAAATATCTCTCAATACTCTAACAAATCTCTCTTAATTAAATAATTCTAATAGATTTAATAATTTTATAATAATTAAATTATAATGAAACTATATTATATAAATAATATCTATTTAAAACTATTAATATATATGTTGTAACTACCTATTAAATTTTGTTATAATTAAGACGAACAAAATAAATATTATAAGTAGTTTTTAATGAAAATTTTTATAAAATAATGTATTATAAAGGGGATATGATGTATTATAAAAATAATGTATTATAACTGATATTTTAGGAATATGTTAACTCTTCAACATATTTTAAGCCTTTATCTAACCATTCATCTTTAATTAACTCATCAGTACAAACAATAGCAATAACATCATCTTTTGAAATATCTCTAATTATTCTAAATCCTTCTGGAATTATTCTAAATATTGCATCATAAACCCTCTTTTTTAAATTTTCATAAGGATCATCAATAACAAGATTATTTAAATTATCGTCTTTACCTTCAAGAATAAAACTAAATCGATCTGGCTGATGAACATTTTCCCTTCCTTTTTCAAGCCATAATTTTTTTAAAATATTTGGGAGATAATTTTCATCTTTTACTCTAATTATAGTCTTATTTGATTCTTTATCATATTCAATAGAGGTCACATCACCTAAAATAGTAAAATTAGAGGTTTTATCCATTTTAATAGCTAAAATAAATACAACCTCCTTAGGATCAACAAAAACTCTCATATCTTTAACAGAAGGAGAAAGTTGAAGGTCTTGAAAGATTTGTTTTATTATCATCTCATAGACTTTTGCACCCTCTACATCTGTAGACTCAACAAGCATAAAATTCACCTAAAGAATTCATATAAATATTATTGAAATATCATTTATATACAAATATTATCTAAATATTATCTAAATATTATCTAAATTATCTAAATTATCTAAATATAATTTATATATCTAAATATTATCTAAATATATCTAACTATTATTTAAATTATCTAAATATCATTTTATTTATTCTCTTGACGTTTACCCATTCCAGAAACTAAAAGTGCAGAACCAACAGCACCAATATGTTGAGAATACTCAGGAACTATAACATCAATACCACCAAGAGTTTCACTAACAGCTTTAACAAGTCCAGAGATAAGAGAAGTTCCTCCAACTTGAATCAAAGGTTCCCTAATATCAATTTCTTGTAATTGTTGTTCATAAACCTGTTCAGAAACAGAACGACATGCAGCTGCAGCAACATCAGCTTTAGAACCTCCAGCAGCAAGAGTAGTGACTAAATCTTGAATACCAAATACAATACAATAACTATTTAACATAGCTTTTTTATAATCCCCTTTCATAGCTAATGGACCAAGTTCAGTAATATCAACATCTAAACGACGAGCAGTCATCTCTAAAAACCTTCCAGAAGCACCTGCACAAATACCACCCATAGTAAAATTATCTGGAATTCCATCATTAACAGTAATAACTTTATTATCCATTCCACCAATATCTAATACTGTTGCATCTCCTTTTTGATGATCTGCAAGATAAACTGCTCCTTTGGCATTTACAGACAATTCTTCCTGGACTAACTCAGCTTTCATATTTTTTCCAATTGTGAGACGACCATAACCAGTAGTTCCAATACCTTCAACATCATCAAGAGTATAACCAGTACCTTCAAAAGCTTCATCAGCAGCACTATACACAGATTCCATAATATCCTTAGTTGGAGTCCAACCAGTTCCAATGACTTTATTATTTTCCATTAAAACAACTTTTGTAGTAGTAGAACCAGAATCAACACCCAAAGTTAATCCTTCTTGTTTTTCACGAGCTAAAATACTTCTTCTTGCAACAGATGTTGTTAATGCTTCCATACGGATAAATAATTCATCTGCTTTTGTTCTTTCAGTGAATGAGTAAGTTACAACAGGAATCCTAGTATTTGCCTGAATAAATCTCCTTACTTCATTTCTGACTAATGCTCCTTCTGCACATCTAAAACAAGTAGCTATAAAAACAGCATCAGCTTTACTTTTACCCTCAACAATTGACATAGCTCTTGCAATCATGAGTTTTAAACTAGAACTTTCAGCAGAAAAACCAAACTTCTTATATGCTTCATCAATATAATCAAGGTCAATTTCAGGAATAACAATCTCTGAGCCAAATGTAGTAGCTGCTTTTTCTATCTCTTTTTGAATACCACTATATTCTGTACCACAAGAGATTAAAGCTATTTTAACCATTAGTCATCCTCCTTAAATTCTTTATCTGATGAAATATCTGGACTATCTGAACTTTCTAATATTTCTGAGTTTTCTGAAGATTCTGAAGATTTTGGAAGAGAATCTAAAAATGTATTTATTTTATTAACCATATCAGTAGTTTCATCCTTATTTTTAGGGTATTTTAACTCAAGAGTTGGAACTCCTCTTTTTCTAAGGTTGAATATAGATAATTCATTTGTTCTTGCACAACCAATACACCCAAATCCAAATGGAGCATCTTCAACAATAATAGCTGCTTCAGCTTCCTCAATTAAAGGTCCAATAAGAGACATTCTTCCACGCACACCAGATGGAACCTCAATAGCTGCATATTTTAATCCCTTAATCGGATCCTCTTCAGTAAGATTCATAGGAGGAGAATCAATATCAGGATCTTTAACTTTTTTCCTAACAGCTTTTTGGAGAGCTAGAACTTCATGTCCTTTTCTCTCAATTAAATCTGCTAAAATTAATGAATTTGGTGGGAATATAGCTACCTTTACCATTTTATCACATTTTAATATATTAATAGTTATTTTTATAAAATTTATTATTTCTATAAAAGTTATTTCTATAAAAGTTATTTTTATAAAAGTTGTTTGTATAAAAGTTGTTTGTTAAAACTTATTTGTAAAAATTTATTTGTATAACATTTATTTAATCATAATTATCTTTTATCTACTTATGTCTTTTATCTAATTATATCTTTTATCTAGCCATCTTTTATCTAATTATAACTATCTAATTTAAGTTTTAATTATTATTTTTATTTTCAGAATGTTCCTTATCTTTAATATTATCTTTATCAAGATTTTCTTCCTCTAAACATTCTTTCATAATTTCTTCAAATTCTTCTAAAGGAACACAAGTTTCTTCTTCAAGAGAAACTTCTTTTGGATTTTTTAAAGCATCCGAAACAAAGCCTAAAAGTTTAAATTCTTTTTCCATCTGATGAAATCCTTCTCTAGGACCTTTTCTATGGCCTCGACATCTTCTAGGGTCTCCAGGGGGAAAACCCCTATCTTTTGTAAAAATATTATATGGATCCATTTTTCGAACCTCTTTAATAGCAGTTATAACATCTTTTTCTTTTCCACTGACCATAGCACCATAGCAAGTTTGTTTAATAGTAAGAGGTAAACCTAATAGATGCATCTGATTTACAACCTCACTTTCACTAACATTAGCTTTAGGACCTAAAATAATCATTCTTGTAACAACTTCAGGATCTTTATCCTCCCTGCCAAGATCTGGGTTAATACATACATTTTCAACCATAATATCCCTTCACCTAATTAATTCTCTTAATATAAAGATATTCTTCTTCTTTTAAATTTTCAAGAGGTTTTAAATCAGTTGTTATCTTTCCAACAATATTTGTTGCATTAAATGGTTCTGCAGTTGGACCAAACTCATCATTACTCTCAAATCTAACCCCTATTAAACCAACATTCTTTTTAGACATATTAGTAATACCAATTCTTCCTGCTTCAATACAACCACTTGGAATATTTTCAGGAACTAAGCCTTTTGCTTCTTTAGCATCACCTTCAAATATTGATATTTTCATACCTGGAAATGCAAAATGCACTTTTAGAATACCAATCGGTTTTTCAACTAGTCCTGTAACCTTTTTAAAGTACCATGATGATCTTGGAGCTTCATCTTCACTATCATAAATTTCTATTAAAGCTAAATCATCTTTATTAATACCTTTTGTTTTAACTTTACCTTCTTTTATTATTTCAATAGAAAATTTTGGTGTTTGTTCTACTATCAATGCATCATCATCTAAAACACCAACTCTTTCATGAGTTACACCAATAGATTTTAAATAATCCTCTGCTTCCTTTTGAGTCATAGATAATGTCATTATTCTTTCAGGATTAGATCTAATAGTGATTTTATCTTTATAATTAGCTATATCTAATAATTCCATCCCCTTTTCTACCGAAGCAACATTAGTATGATGAGGAGATTTAACCCTATCCTCCCTATACACAAAAACTTTACCAATACCCTTACCAGCATTTCTTATAGTAACAGTACCTCTCTTTCTCATAGTTATATCTTCAGAAGGTTTTCCTAAACCTTGAAGAGAATAAAAACCAACAAAAGAATTTGATTCATAATCAACAGATATATTACCTGATTCAATCAAAGAAAATAAATGTTCACAGGATTCAGGAGAACTTTCATTGGGTTTAAGAGAAACATAAGTAAATAATTGGTTACCTTCCTCTAAAATAGTATTTAAATCAGAAATAGATGCACTATCAGTAATACTACTCCTTTCAATAAGAGGTTCAATAGAAATAACATTATCATTAGAATCTAAGAGCCTTAAAGTTCTTTTACCACCAACAATTCTAGCGAATACTCCTTTATTATAACTTGGGACACCATAAACAGCAGAATGATCTTCTTTAACTAAAATTATATGTGTTGATTCATTACTAAATCCTGATAAGCTTAATACAACCTCCCCATCTTTATAGTTATTTTCATCCATACTTGGTTCTAAATCTGTTATAATAGGCCCAATAGCTACCTCATTTGAGGAAGTCCATCTAATAGAACAATCTTCAAAATCTTTATATTGTTTTTTCCAAAGCTCAACAAGTTTTTCTGCTTCTTTACTATCGTCCATCTCAATTATTATGCTTCCTTTTGGAGTTTTAAGTTTATATTTATTAATGTTTTTTTCAAATTCTTTTTTACCTTTGATAAGGCAAATTATACTTCCATCATCATAAGGAGCATTTGAAAAATCTATTGCTTCTCCTATAGTAGACCCATTAGGAAGATCTAAATCCTCTCCATTAATTTTTACTAGCATAAAACCACTCGACACATATAAAATTAATTAATCTTAAGAACTGGATTTTTATCCTGGTCAAAAAGAACCATTTTCTCAGTTTCACTTGATAAGTAAAGTTTTTTCTCACTAATTACCTCCCCAACAATAGAAGCAGTGATAGAAACTTCCTCTAACAAATTTATCAATTCTTCAGTATTTTTCTCCTTAGCAGTTAAAACAAAACCTGCTCCAGGATATGATTTTAACCATTCTTCCCAATTAACATCTTCATTTCTAGGAATCTTATTCAACTCAACTTTTCCACCAACACCAGATGATTCAAGTAACATTTCCAATGTTCCAAGAGTTCCAGGATTACTTATATCTTTTCCACCAGTAACCAAACCTTTTTCAGCAATTTCCTTCATAGCTATTAACTGATCTTGTACAAGTTTTTCATCCTTAAAATAGGTCGTATCCCAATTAAGATTAAAGTTAGGGTGTTGTCTTCCATCTAAATCAATAGCAACAATAATCTTATCTCCAACATTTGCCCCAAAGCTAGTTATAATTTTATCTTTCTTAGCTATTCCAATAATCGCTACATCAAGAGCATTATACTCAGTATCAGGATGTAAATGTCCACCAACCATTGGAACATTGAATTTTTTACAACCATCTTTAATTCCATCTATAAGACCATTAGCTATATTTTCATTATTAATAGAAAGTATATTGACCATTGCTATTGGTTTAGCTCCCATAGCTGCAATATCATTAACATTAACCAGTACAGAACAATAACCTGCCCAGTAAGGATCTGCATCCATTAGCTTTCCCCAAATTCCATCAGCAGCAAATAAAACTACATTTCCATCTCCAAGATCGATAGCTGATGCATCATCTCCAAAATCAAGTAAAGTTTCACCAGAAACATTATAAACTTCTTTTAATTTGTCAGTTATACTTTCTATAGACTTTTTTCTAGAAACTCCCTCAAAATCTTGAAGAGATTTTACAAGATCTGCTAAATTCAAAACCACACCTCATTACGTTGAATCAATGAATACAATCATATAACTAATCATTAATATAAAAAACCCATTATATAAAGAATCATTAATTAAGAATCAATGAATTATAATAATTATTAAATCATTACTTAGTATTATTCAGCCATTGATTAATTTTATTAAGATTATTAAATTATTGCTAATATTATTAGCCATTGATTAATTACTAATATCATTCTTACTAATATTAATTCTTATTAATATTAATTCTTACTAATAATTATTACAAATATTAATTCTTATTAATATTAGTTCTTACCAATATTATTACTTATTATCAATATAATTATTATTAATAGAAATAATAATACAAGAAATATTTATTCTTTAATTATATATTCCGAAGTAATATTATTTACTATTTTAATTAATTCTTTTTTAAATTCTTTAATTTTATCAGTTTTTAATCTATTTATAGAAACATTATCTAAATTTTCTACTGAACCAATATTTAGATTAATATAATTTTTCGAGTTAAAAACTTCTTTAAAAATGGATTTACCAACAATATCATCCAAACCAGGTTCCAATTCAATAATACTAGACCCCTTAGTAATATAACCATTTTCAACTACTTTATCAATATCACCATCTGTGATACCAATAACTGGAACATTAAACCTATATAAAATATCAGAGGCAACAAGAGTAGTATCATCTCCAATAGTAACAACAAGATCAATATTTTTTAATTTATAAATATCTTCAGCAGCATGATCTAAAAAAGCTACTTTGACATGATTATTTTCAACCTCATTAGATGAAAAATCTTTAAAATCTTTTAATATTCTAGGGTTTGGATTTGTTTTTCTAAGAAGTCCTGTTTTAACTACAGCTTTATTAATATCAACAGCCCCTAATTTCTCGATACCATGTTCTTTGATTTCACCACCAATAATATCAACTATTTGACCATCTTTAGATATTAATGACAGATTTTCAGAATTAGATTTACCAACTACAATACCATTGACAAATATATTCTCATTAGGACTAACCCCATGAATATATCTAACTTTTTCTCCTAAATTACTAGCTCCCAAATCATTTTCTAATTCTTTTTTAACTAATTCCCTTTTAAAATAATTATCTATGATTAATTTAGGATTTAAAACATTTAAATTTAGTAATTTAGACAATTTTAAACATAAATCTGAAGATAGACTTTCATTTAAATCTAAAGATAAATTTTCATTTGAATTTGAATATAGGCTTTTATTTGAATCTGAAGATAGACTTCCATCTGAATCTGAAGATAGACTTCCATCTGAACTATTCCAAGAAATTATAGAACCATCGCTTTCTCCAGGTCTTTCGATTTGAATAAATGGTATATTTGAAACTCTATTTTCATTGAGAGAACCATGATTAAAAAATGATCTATTGAAAACCTTATATCCAAAAGTATGTCCTGTAACTGAAGATTTACCATAATTAAGAAGAAATATTACATCCATACCTTCATCTAAAAACAATTTTACAGATTCACTAGGAAGTCTTTTAGCTGAAATATCAATTAAATTTTCAAGAGAGGCATCAATAACAGCAGTTCGACCCATCGTACCACCTAATCTACAATATACACTACCAAAATCTTTCAAAATCCCAATGATTTTTAAAGCATGCCCAGAATCGATCATATTAGGCCCATGTATAATAATTCCAATCTTCATTTTATAACCAAATTTATATTAATAAAAAATCACAATTTACAATAAAATCTACAATTTATAAAAAGATCCATAAATAATGCCAAATCCCAATTTATACTTCTCCCAATTTATACTTCAATAGATAATTATAATTAAATCAATAGATAATTAATCTAATCTAGTTTTATCCTTCTTTTAAAGATTTTTGATCCACAAATCTCACAAACTTCATCATCATAATTATCAGGATATTCTTTCCTACATCCTTGACAAGTTTTCTTCCAATTATATATTCCTTTAATTCCTTCAGTTAATACACTCCTATAAGGAATATTTATAATCTTAAGAACATTTTGAATGGAATAATCGTCTGTAACAACTTTTATTTTTTTTCCTTGATTTGAAAAATCGATAGCTAATGCTAAAAGTTTTTTATCTACATTTGAAAGTCTTAAAGTATCTCCAGAATAAGAAATAACATTATTGAGCTCATTGATACTTAAATCATCAGGTTCAACAATAAATAGAATATTATCTTCTATAGCTTGATCAAAAATCATTTTAGATTTTAAGTCTTTAACTTCCTCACTTATTTCAGATATAGTAAAGTTTAAAGAATCTTTTAATTCAAAACCTCCAATAAAAGCAGAAGCATCTAAAATATAATAAATATTTTTATCCATTTTATCCATAATATCATTATGTTACTAAAAATAAATAAAGTTAATTAAATTAATATTATAATTTAAAATAATTTAAATCTAAAATTAGTTTAAATTTAAAATACTAAAGATCAAAATATTAGAATTAAAGTATTAAGGCTGATTAAAATTAAAATATTGACGAAATATTATGATTAAAATATTATTATGATTAAAATATTGAAATATATTAAAATATTGAAATATTAATTACTATTTAGAAATATTAAACAAAATTATGAAAAATCATCAAAAATTAAAAATAAAAAAATCAATACAAATATAAGGTTAATAATTTGAGATTTATTTCAAAAAAGATGGATATCACCTTAATTTTTTCAAAAAAGAATTTAAATTCATTAAATTAACAAATAAATTTATAATAATATTAACAAATAAATTTATAATAATATTTTATTTATACAAATCTTTTATTTTCATAAGTTTAAAAACAAAGTTTTTATTATTAATTATATAAATAAATATAATACCCGAATAAAAATAAATAAAACCTATAATTAGTTATAGCTTTAGAAAATATTATAATAAATATTATAAACATTAGAATAATTAGTATATCTATATTAATATTTGAACATTATCGAATAAATATAGCTATTAAATATTATAATTAAACTAATTATAAAAGTTTAAAGCTAAAATAAAGGTATAATATTAACTAAAAACAAAAAAAAAGAAATATAGACAATTTTTGATACTTTACATAACATTTATATGTGAGTAAATATATAATAATAACTTGAAGGGTAGGGTCTTATCTTAACTCTTATTATCATAACAAAAATTGGCATTGAATCCGCCTCCAATCCAATTTTGGTCCCTACCCTCCTCACTATATTGTTCTTTTTTTAAAATAGCTTAAACTCTATTTAATGAATGGGTTATAAAAAATAATTAATAATAAAAACTTTTTTATTAAATAAAAAGATTTTCATTAAATACATGACAATAATATATTAATTCTTATTAATGATAATAATGAATAAACTTATAATAATAACATTAAATAAGCTTATAATATTTAATAATTATTAATAATAAATACCTATTTAATACCTAAATATGCTATTAACGTATAATAAGTATAATATTACTACTTAACATGTGTAATATTAATACTTAATAATTGTAATACTCCATAGTTGTAATATTTGATATTGTAATATTTGATAATTATAATATTTAATAAAATAATTTAATAATTGTAATATTAATATTTAATAAATGTAATACCAATAGATATAGTATGAAATATAATACTTAAAATATTGAAAAAATGTTTAATACAAGACTTGTCTAAAAAATAAAGTTTTGAGTTAAAATAATTAATATTAAATTTATATTAAAAAGATATTAAATATTATTGATATTAACCATTATTAATATATTAAATATTATTAATAATATAAGAACTGATTAATGATATAATAATCCTCTTATTAATAAAATCAATTAAAAAATGATTTTAAAAAATATTCATTGAAAAGCCCAAAATAAATGAATAAAACAATTCCTAAGATATACCTAAAAAGGAGAGCTATAAAATGAAAAGTGAAACAATGGAAGAACATAAAAAAAAATCACCAATTGAAGTGAATTGTGGGATTATAACCCTCAGTGATACAAAATATAAGGATAAACAAAGCGGTGCAAATACTGATATCTCAGGAAAAATAATAATTGAAGAATTAAAAAAAAAATATAATGTTAAATCCTATGAAATAATTCCTGATGAAAAAAAACAATTATTAAACATGATTGAAAAAATGAAAACTGAAAATATTGATGTTATACTTACAACTGGAGGTACAGGGATTGGAAGTAGAGACATAACAATTGAAACTGTAAAACCTCTTTTTGAAAAAAAAATAAATGGTTTTGGAGAGATATTCAGATTAAAAAGCTATGAAAAATTAGGTTCAGGAGCTATGTTATCACGAGCAGTAGCAGGAACTTATGGAAAAACTATTATATTTTCAATGCCAGGATCTCCAAATGCAGTGAAATTAGGAATATCTTTAATTATTGATGAATTAGGACACTTAAAAAAGCATTTAAATGAATAAAATAAAATTTAATAAATAAAAATAAAAATAAAATTTAATAAATAAAAATAAAAATAAAATTTAATAGATGAAATAAAAATAAAATTTATCACATAATTTATAAAAAAATTTTATAAAAAATTTTATAAAAAGCTTTATAAAAAAGCTAAAAAAATTCATTAACTGATATCAAAGGTTCAACTAAAATCCCTTCATCTTTTAATGAAGAAATAGCTCCTTCTTCCCTATCAACAACAACAAAAGCTTTTTTTACGATTCCGCCATTTTCTTGAATAGCTTTTATAGCTTTAAGTAGAGAGCCTCCTGTTGTTGTCACATCTTCAACCACAACCACATTATCGCCCTCATTTAATTCTCCTTCAATAAGTTTTGAAGTCCCATAACCCTTTTTTTCTTTCCTTATCATCAAAAGAGGAATTTCAGACTTCAATGAAAGTGCTGTAGCTATTGGAACCGCTCCCAAAGCAGGTCCTGCAACTTTATCAATCTTTTCACTATTAATAGCTTGATCTATAAGTTCAGCTATAGTTTTCAAAATATTAGGTTCTGTTATAGCTTTTTTCATATCAATATAATAATTACTTTTCTTTCCAGACGAAAGTACAAAATCTCCTGTTTTAAAAACATTATTATCTTTTAAAATACTAATTAAATATTCTTTTGAAGCCATTAAACCACCGTGAAAATTATAAAATGAAATTAATTTTTAAAATTAAAAATTTAAAATTAAAAATCTATAACTAAACTAAAAATCTACAAATAATATATAAACAACCTATAAATAACATATAATGATATAAAACATAAATCATGCTTAAAATTATAAAAACATAATATTAAAATTAGAGAATTAATAAAAAAAATATAGCTATATAAAATATATAAACTATCTAAATAAGCAGATACGAAATTAGAATAATAGATACTAAATAAATACTAAATAGATACTAAATAGATACTAAATTAGAATAATAGATACTAAATAGATATTAGATACTAAATTGGCTATTCTTACTTTATGCAAACTTAAAATCTACTTAAACTTAACATTTATTAACTAAAATGTTATATATTATTAATCAAAAACATCAAAAACATCTTTTAGAAGGATTTTATCCCCTATTTTACTTATCATATCATAAGGAATTATATCTTCACTTTTAGAAATATTCAAAGTTTCTGATATTCCGCCTTTTTTTAAAATTAAAGATTCTACTTCTTTTGTAACATCATTAAATTCAACATCGGATACTTTACCTATTAATACAGCGTCAGTATTAACAACTTCTTTTCCAATGATATTTTCGATAATCTTCATGTTTATTCCTCTAATAGTTACTATATAAAATATTCTAAATATATAATTAAATAACTAGATATACAATTAAATAAAATTATTATTCAAAATATAATCTTAATTAAATCTATGATAATTTATAATATTAATTAAATCTATGAATATATTTGTATATTACAATATTTAATATTTAGCATAAATAGAATAAATTATTGGAAATTAAATTATAAAATTATAGCAGAATAATTTATAAAATTATAGTAGAATAATAAGTTAAAAAGCAATGAGAAAACTACTCTTCAGAATAGTTTTCATCATCTCCTTTATTCCAATTTATAATACCATAAACCACACATAAAAGTGTGGATAGTATTACAAGCAAATAACCACTTAAAACCCATGGATCAGGTATTCCTAAAATCATTTTTACACCATATACTAATAATTAATCTTATTTTAATAATTAGCTTTACTTTAACAATTTATTTTAACAGCTAATTTATCTTAATAATTGACTTTATTTTAACAATTTGTTTAACAATTAATTTTATTTTAATAATTAGTTATAATAATTAAAAAATTAATTTGTTAAAAAATTAATTTGACAAAATTATTTTCCCTCGATTTTTTTATTTGAGTTAAACCCTCTATAACATTTATCCAATTGTTCTTGGTCCATTGGTTTTGTAAGTAAACTTACAACTATAGTAAATATAAATGATATTGGTACAGCCACTATTAATGCATCAATTGCTGGCCATGGCATTGTCGGAATAAGCATAGGTTGACCTGTTAAAAATTGGCAAATACCTAGACCCTCAGCTGTTTTTCCATATACAAATATTAACCAAAAAAGGCTTGTTACTGTACCAGAAACAATTCCTGCGATAGCTCCTTCCCTTGTGGTTCTTTTCCAAAATAATGCACATATATAAACACTTAAAAATGCTGCTGCACATATTCCATAAAAAAGAGCAGTTCCTTGAGCTACTACACTTCCTGGCAATATTAAACTAAGAACAAATGCTAAAATTACAGCTATTAAAATCCCAATACGAGTCAATGGGATTGATTCAATATTCTTTTTCTTCTTCAAAGTTTCATATATATCTCTTCCTAAAGAAGTTCCTTGAGCATGATATTGAGAACTCAAAGTAGACATAGCTGCTGCAAGTAATGTTAATAAAAATATATATACAAACCATTCTGGGAGAGCAAGATTAATAAATGTTGGAATAATCTTATCGACATTTCCTCCAACAACATCCACAGATATTTGACCCAACGTATTAAAGAAATAAACATTCGATAAAGAACCAACTATAAAAGCAGAACCTGTGATAATTGCTATAAAGATTCCTCCCATTAAAACCGCCCTATTAAGTTCTTTATCAGATTGAACAGTCATAAATCTAACAATGAGTTGGGGTTGGGCAAGTACACCAATACCAACACCCATAATAATTGTGGAAACAAGTGTCCACCAAAAAGGACTTCCCAAAGTTGGGAAAGTTGTCCATCCTGTTCCACCTAAAGCTTGAGCCGATGCTGGAAAGTGAGGTGCGAGATTCGTAAGGGCTGTTTGAGATTCTGTAACTCCACCAAGAATCCAATAAGTAAATATAAGTAAGAAAATCATTCCAATAAACATTATTGTCCCTTGAACAGCTTCAGTATACATTACTCCCCTTATTCCTCCAAAAATAACATAGAAAGCAACAAAAACTGATAAAATTAAAAGAGATAAAGTGAAACTAATTGAAAGAGAAGTTTCCATAAACCTTGCAGCACCAATAAGAACAACAGATGCATAAATAGGCATTCCAAAGAATATTATTCCACCACTAAAATATTGAATAAATCTACTATCAAAACGACGAGAAAGAAACTCAGGAAATGTTAAAGAACCAAGATTATGGCCCATTTTTCGAGTTCTTTTACCCATAAATACAAATGCAATGAAAACCCCAACAAAAATATTTAAAAATACTAACCAAAGTAAACTCATACCAAATTGACCTGCAATACCTCCAAATCCTACAATAGCAGCCGTACTTATAAAAGTAGCACCATAACTCAATGCCATTATATAAGGATGTGTTTTTCGCCCAGCAACCATAAATTCATCAGAAGATTTCGTGCTTTTCCAAGCTATATATCCAACATAGCCTACTACAAAGAAGTAAACTAAGAAAACTATAGATAAAATTATTAAATTCATGAAAAAAACCTCAAAAGTATTATAACTATTAATAAAACTACAATCAATATCATAACCATTAATATAAAACTACAAACAATACATACTAATTAATAAAACTACAATCAATACAATAGTCATTAATATGACTACAATCAATATATTAGTTATCAATATGATTACAATCAATATAATAATCAATAATATGACTACAATCAATAATATAATCAATATTATAACTACAATCAATATTAAAAATATAAACTAAATTTAAAAAATAATTTTAAAACTGAGAAATTGACTTTAAAAGTTTAAATTTAATCTATATATCTACAAAATTTCTTTTTGTACTTTAGTATTATATAAGCTTTTATACATAAATTTCTGATTATAAAATTAATATCCAATAGTTATAATAAATGTATTAAATAATAAATACATTACATAATTTAAATAAATAAATAGTTTAAAAAATAAAGAAGAAAAAATATTAATCTATTTAAATATTAGAAAGATAATTATGAAAAATAATACAAATAAACATAATATTAATAAAAATAATATTAATAAAAATAATATTAATAAGAAAAATAATATTAATAAGAATAATATTAATAAAAATAGTGTTATGAAATATGAAAAATAATACTATCTAAAATAAATATTAGTAAAAATAATATAAAGAAACATAATATTAAGAAATATAAATAAAAATATTAGTAAAAATTAATAAAAATATGAATAAAGTCATTAATAAAAATATTAATAAAAATATTTAATATCTATTTATAGCTATTATTTAACTAACATACTTATTATTTCATCTAATTATGAGTATTATCTAATATTTAATTATTAATAGAAAATACTATAATTTAATTCTTAGTATCAATATAAAAATATAAATTTAATATATATATATATATATATAAAATAATATACTAATAATATAAACTAATATATGTATAATATAAAATAATATAGGTATAATATAAATTAATATATTTATAATATAAAATAATATATAATTAACATAACTGATTATATATAAACATAGGGATGAATATGGTTTGGGATGAAAAATTAGAATGTATGAGCATAAAAGAAAAAAGAGAACTACAACTTAAAAGGTTGAAAGAAACAGTTAAGAAAGCTTATGAAAATGTTCCATTTTATAAAGATAAGTTTGATAAAGCTGGGATAAAACCAGAAGATATTAAAACACTTGAAGATATAAATAAAATACCTTTTACAACAAAAACAGATCTTCGAGATGCTTATCCTTTTGGAATGTTTGCAGTTCCAGAAGAAGAAATTATAGAAATCCACACAACCTCTGGAACAACAGGTAAACCAACTGTTTCTGGATATACTGAAAAAGATTTGGAAATTTGGTCAGAAGTTAGTGCAAGAGCGATAACCATGGGACTTGGAACACGTGGAGATCGAATTCAAAATTGTTATGGCTATGGACTCTTTACTGGAGGGCTTGGAATCCATTATGGAGGACATAAAGTAGGAGCAACAGTTATCCCCATTTCTGCAGGAAACACAAAACGTCAAATTGAAGTGATGAAAGATTTTAAAAGTACAATTCTTACATGTACTCCGTCATATGCACTTTATTTAGCTGAAGTTCTTGAAAAAGAAGGATTAACTCCAGATGAAATTACTTTAAAATCAGGAATATTTGGAGCAGAAATGTGGACTGAAGAAATGAGAGAAGAACTTGAAAAAAGATTAGGAATCATTGCTCTTAATATTTATGGCTTAACTGAAGTTATTGGACCTGGAGTAGCTCAAGAATGTCCAGAAAAAACAGGACTACACATATCTGATGACCATTTTTATCCAGAAATTATTGATTCTGAAACAATGCAACCTTTAGAAGATGGAAATAAAGGAGAATTAGTATTAACAACACTTACAAGAGAAGGAATGCCAGTTATAAGATTCCGTACCAAAGATATAACCTCAATCACACATGAAAAATGTGATTGTGGTAGAACTCTAGCTAGAATGTCTAGAATTACTGGTAGAAGTGATGATATGCTTAAAATAAGAGGAGTAATAGTATTCCCCTCACAAATTGAAAGAGCCTTACTAAAAATTGAGGGGCTTACACCAAACTATCAAATCGTAGTTACAAGACCAGGGCATTTAGATGAACTTGAAGTTAGAGTAGAAACTTCTAAAGAACTATTTTCTGATGAAATGAGAATAATGGAATCTATAGAAGATAATATATCTAAAATTATTCAAAAAGAAATAGGATTACGTGCAAATGTCACTTTAGTTGAGCCAGAATCTCTTCCAAGAAGTGAAGGAAAAGCTGTAAGAGTAATAGATGAAAGAAATTTTGAATAGAGAATAGTATAGGTTTAAATTTGAATAAAATGACCTATAATTTATTATTCCTATCATTTATATTAAGTATTAATAAAATTGAGGAAAATAATTATAAAAAGGGATTTTCATGAAAAACAAGCAAATATCTGTATTTATTGAAAACAAAGAAGGTAGATTAAAAAAAGCTATGGATGTTTTAGCAAAAGAGAATATAAACATTAGAGCTCTTTCTATAGCAGACACAACTAAGTTTGGGATACTAAGATTAATAGTATCAGAAAATGAAAAAGCAAAAGAAGTCTTAGAAAAAAATAATTTTGTTGTAAAAGAAAATGAAGTCATTATAATAGAAGTTCCAGATAAACCAAATGGTTTAAACACTATTTTAGGACATCTTGATGATGAAAATATAAATGTAGAATATATCTATGCATTTGTTAGTAAAAAGAGTGATGAAGCTATTGTTGTAGTAAGATTAGAAAATATTGACGAAGGAATAAAAGTTTTAAAAGAAAAAAAAGCTAACATACTAACTGCTGAAGACATAAAATTAATTTAAATTAAATTTAAACTAAATTAATTATTTTAAATCAATGAATTTAAATTTAAATATAAATTTAAATATAAATTTAGATATAATATGAAAATATTGTTTGAAGTTTAAACAATTAATTTAAAATCTAAAAATTTTAAAGCTAAATTCCTTTAGCTTATAAATTATCCTTTAGCTTATAAATTAACTTAAATATTATTATTCAAAACTTTTCAAAAGTTCAGCAACTTCTTCTCTTTTATAACCTAATTTAACAAATAAATTAGCAATAGATTCTCCATCAGTTAATTCATTAATTTCATTCCATTTCTTAAAATCATTTCTTAAAATTGATTTTATTAATAATTGGATTGTTATTAATGTATCACTATCAATAGCAATTAAAATATTTTCTTCTTTAAAAAATCCATTTGGATCAATTAATTCAAAGCTTTCATCAAGATCATCTCTTTGAATGATCGCATTTTTAATTTCGTAACTCATATAATCCCCTATATAATTAAATTACTAATAATATTTTTCTTATAATATTTCTTATAATATTTATTCTTATTCTTCTAAGATTTATTCCTATATAAAATTTATTTTAATAGTAAAAATAATAAATACTTTAAATTAACTACTTTTAACTATATTATAACCTTTTTCAATAGCATCTAAATTCATATTATGGAATTTACTGTTTAAATTATTTTTCATAGATTTTATAATTGATTCTTTTGAAAGAGGAAAAGTATCATTAGCTATAGCTGCACCAAGAAGAACCATATTCAGAGATAATATACTTCCAGATTCAATAGCTAATTTTTCTCCCTCAACAGGATATACAGAGCCATAATTCTCATTTAAACTCTCAGTAATGTTACCAACACTTGGATAAGTTTGATTAAATTGGTTCAAAGTGGATGGAATTATTGGAGATGTGTTAAATATGATTTTAGTATTCTTATTTGCCTTATCAAGTGCCCTTACAGCTTCAGATGGTTCAAAAGCTAAAATTATATCAGATTTAAATTTTCCAATTATAGAACTTTTATACCCACCAATTCTTAATTCAGTAGATACTACACCTCCTCTTTGAGACATTCCATGAATTTCACTCATTACAACATCATAACCCTCATTCATAGCTGCTTCACCAATAATAACTGAAGTTTTAATTATTCCCTGGCCACCAACCCCACAAATATAAATATTATAAGAATTTTCTTCATTAAGCATTATGTTTCCTCCAGATAAATTTTAATCTCTAAATAAATTTTAATCCAGATAACTAAATATCTTTTTTAACACCAATAGCCTTTTCATCACACATTTGTACACAAACAGTACATCCTTTACAAAGTAGATCATCAATTTCCACTTTACCATCAACAATAGAAATAGCAGGGCATGCTAAAGTAGTTACACAATTTTGGCAGTTATTACATTTATCTTCTTTTATAACCATCGGTCTTTTTCTTTTTAATCCTTTAATAAGAGTACAAGGATATTTAGCAATTATAACAGATACTCCCTCATATTCAAGTGCCCTTTTATAAGTATCAATAGTTTTATTTAAATTCATAGGGTTAATAATTTCTACAAATTCACAACCACAAGCTTTGGCGATTTCCTCAATTGAAATTTCTGGAGCTTGGTCCCCCATTCCATCAACTGGAAGTCCAGGATTAGGCTGACCTCCAGTCATCGCAGTTGTACGATTATCAAGAATAGTTACTACAAACTTATGTTTATTATGAACCCCATTTATAAGAGGAGGTATCCCACCATGGAAAAAAGTAGAATCTCCAATAAAACTAACAATATATTGATTTGTAGCAACTGAAAATCCACATGCATCACCAATACTAGACCCCATAGACAATAAATAATCAGTAGTTTCATAAGGAGGACTTACACCAAGAGTATAACAACCAATATCTGAAGAAAAAATAAGATTTTCATTTGAAATATTCAATTCTTCAGCAGCACGTCTAACACCAAAGTAAGTAGCCCTATGAGAACAACCAGGACATAATGTAGGAGGTCTAGAAGGTAAATTATCTTTTATATCTTTTAATCTTTTATTAATGTTTAAATCATTGTTGCCATTATTACTATTATTGATTTTATTACTGTTATTATAATTACTACTATTATTATTACTATTATTGATTTTATTACTGTTATTACAATTATTAATATTATTATTACTATTATTTATATTATTACTATTATTACAATTATTACAATTATTAATATTATCGATAGTATTAATAGATGAATTAATGACTTTATTTATAGAATCTCTAACAATATCAGAATTAAACTCATGAATAAGTGGAAAAGTACCATCTAATTTTCCAAAAACAGGAATATCAATTCCAATCTCACCAATAATAGCTAAAATTTCTTTTTCCATTATTGGATCAACTTCTTCAACTACAAAAATACCATCTAAACCTTCAATAAAATCTAAAGCTAAATCTTTTGGGAATGGATAAGTAAAACCTAATTTTAGAATATCAAAACCCAAATTAGCTAGATTATCCTCAACAACAACATCATAGGCATAATTAAAAGCACTACCACTAGATATTATTCCATATTTAGACTTAGGTTTAATATTTTCAGAATCAATATTTTCAAATGAATTAAAAATAAAGTTTAAATCTGAATTATTAGCTAATTCCTCAATATCTTCCATTTTAGATACAAGTTTTTCATGCATTACCATAGAATTCTCTGGAACTGGAACAAATTGTTTTGGATTCTTTTTAAAAAAACCTTTTTCCCAATGAACGTTTTTTCCAAAATTAATACTGTTAGAATCATCTGTTTTATTATTAGTAATTTCAACATCGCCCAATTCTACAACACCCCTCATATGAGAAATTCGAGTAGTAGTACGTAAAATTACTGGAATACTAAATTTTTTTGAGAGTTCATAGCCATATTTCATCATATCTTTAACTTCTTGAGGGTTTGAAGGCTCTAAAACAGGACAATTAGCTAATCTAGCATAATGACGATTATCTTGTTCATTTTGAGAAGAAAACATAGAAGGGTCATCAGCAGATAAAACAACCATTCCTCCAGGAGTTCCAGTATAAACTGCAGTTAAAAATGAATCTGATGCTACATTTAAACCAACATGTTTCATGAAGGTAAAGGATTTTAGTCCACTAGCAGCACTACTAGCTGCAACTTCCATTGCAACTTTTTCATTGATAGAAAATTCAAAAAATAATCCTGCATCCTTTGCAAGAAAAGACAAAATATTTCCAATTTCAGAAGAAGGAGTCCCAGGATAGGTTGCAGCGACTGAAACACCCGCTTCAATAGCACCTCTAACAGCTGCTTCATTACCTAACAAAAATTCTTTATCTCCAGATTTACCATTCACTAATTGATTCAAATCCATTATTACACACCATAAATAATATAAACAGTATAAACAAAATAATTTAAGTGGTAAAAGACATAATACTATTATAAAAGAAGTATTAAGCTAATCCATAAGTTAATCAATAATTATAAGTAATATAATAAACATACTATAATAATAAACATAGAATATAGTAAAACATAATTATAATATAAAATCATAACAAAGCATAAAATTATAGTATAAATATTAATTATAATATAAAATTTAATTTAAAATTTAATTCTAATATATATTTAAAATTTAATTCTAATTATATGATTCTAGTATATAATTCGTAATATAAAATTTTATAATATAAAACTATAATTTATAATATGAAACTATAATAAAATTATAACATAAAATTATTTTTAGATTAATTAATAAATATACTTTTTGAATTAAAAAGCTGAAAATTAAAAAGATAAATATACATTATAACTGAATTTAAAATTATATTTAAAAATATTAAAATTAAACAAATTAATCATAATATAATTAAAAATAATGATAAAAATAATAAATATAATAATAAATGTAATAATACAAATAATAATAAAAGTAATAAATATATCAATAAAATTGATAATAAATATTATAAAATAATAATAAATAAGGAAACCTGGAGATAAAATGATTGAAATTGAAGTATTACGGTTTGATAGGGAAAAAGATAAAGAACCTTACTTTAAAAAATATAAAATCGAGAAAAAATATAAGATGAAGATATTAGATGCATTAATAGCTATAAATGAAAATTATAATGATAATTTAAGTTTCAGAAGTTCATGTAGAGCAGGACAATGTGGGTCTTGTGCTTTAAAAATGAATGGAGAAGTAGTTCTTGCATGCAAATCTGAAATAAAAGATAAATCAAAAATAGAACCTTTAGACTTTCCAGTGATAAAAGATTTAATTGTAGACAAAACCAAGATTGAAGAAAAAGTAGCTAATATGGGGTTATTCTTAGAAACAGATGATAAAGATAAAAACAATAGAAATAATGAGAATAATGAAAATAATGAATATAAGGAATATAAGGAATATAATAAAGATAATGACGACATAGAAAATAATGAAATTAATGATAATAAAGTTAATGAAAATGAAAATAATGAAAGTAATGAAAATAAAGAAATTGATGAAAACAAAAATAAAAAATTCAAAGATTTGAAAAAATCCCCTGAAACAAATAATATAAAACTAGATGGCTGTGGATGTCCTTCGATTATTGAAAATGAAGAATGTATGGATACTAAAAAAGTTAGAAGTTGTATTGAATGCTATTCCTGTCTTTCAGTATGTCCTGTAATAAAAGAAACAAAAGAATTCGCAGGGCCTTATTTCATGAGATATATATCAAAATTTGATTTTGATCCTAGAGACATTGGGGAAAGAACAAAAGAAAGTATTGAGGAAGGATTATATTATTGTACTAGTTGTGGGAAATGTGGAGAAATATGTCCAAAAGAAATTAATAGTTTTGGAGATGCTATAGAAAAATTAAGAGCTATAGCAAATATGAAGGATTTAGGACCTCTTGAAGCACATAAAGAAGTTAAGGAACTTATTTCAAAAACTGGAAGATCTGTTGAAGAATTAGATGAAAGTTTCATTAAAACAATTTCTAAAGAAAGAACCGAAAAAGAAAAGGCATTCAAAAATAGTGAAAATCAAAATAAAAGTAAAAAAGGAAAAATAGCTGTTTTTACAGGATGTATGATTGATTATAGACTTCAAAATGTTGGTTTTGCCCTTATTGATGTTTTAAAGAAAAATGGAATTGAAGTTGATGTTCCCGAAGATCAAATTTGTTGTGGGTCTCCAATGCTAAGGACTGGGCAAACTGAAATTGTAGAAAGCCTTGTTTTAAAAAATAAAGATGCATTATCCGATTATGATACTATAATTACAATGTGTGCTGGTTGTGGAGCTACATTAAAGAATGATTATCCTAAATATGGAGTAAATCTAAATGTAATGGACATAAGTGAGTTTTTAGCTAAAAATCTTGATACAGAAAAAATGAAAGATTTGAATCTCAAAGTCACATATCATGATCCTTGTCATCTTAATAGAGGTCAAGGAATAAAAGAAGAACCTAGAGAAATACTTAATAATATTAAAGGTGTTGAATTTATAGAAATGGAAAAACCAGACCAATGTTGTGGAGCTGGTGGTGGAGTTAGAGCTGCAAAACCAGAAATAGCATTTGGATTAGGTAAGAAAAAAGCAGAAATGGTTGAAAAACTTGATGTTGATGCAGTAATCAGTATATGTCCATTTTGCCAATACAATATCCAAGATGCGTTAAATAAAGAAGGTTTAGATAATATTAAAGTCATGAACATATTAGAACTTCTAAAAATGTCATATGATGATAAATAAAATTGAGGGGGTGATCAAGTAGGAGACACAATCTCAGAAGAAATAGTAGTTATTAAAGAGGATACTACTGTCTTAGATGAAGAAAAAGAAAAGAGCAGTTCTAAAGCAAAATCAACTTCAAAAAAAAGAGGTAAAAAGCTTTCAACTGCAGAAGAAATTAGATTTTCAAAAAATTATAATAGATTTAAAGATAATATATTTGTTGTTTTTGTAGAGTGTGAATCTTCAGGAAATGTTGGATTTTTAGCAAGAGCCATGGCAAATTTTGGATTGGAAAACTTAATACTAATAAATCCTTGTAATTTAAAAGAAGATGCTTATTATCAAGCAATGCATGCAAAATACATTGTAGAAAAAGCCGTTAAAAATACATACCCCAATCTTGATGATTTTTTAAAAAAAGAGGAAATAGATTTTATAGTTGGATCTACAGGCACACCAGGAGGAAGCTACAATCTATCACGTATTCCAATAAAACCAGAAGAATTAGGAAAATCTATAAATTTAAACAAAAAAATAGCTTTAATTTTTGGAAGAGAAGGGAATGGACTTTACAATGAAGAAATAGAAATGTGTGATATTATAGTCAGTATTCCAACAGAACATAGCTATCCAATTATGAATATATCTCATGCAGCAGCCATTATTTTTTATGAATTATTTAAAAATAGAAATGAATTTCCAGTAGAAGGATTAGAAGAAGCAACAAGGATTGAAAAAGAATATCTTCTAAAAGATATGGAAGATATAATAAAAAAATTAGATATCCCAGAACATAAAGAAAAAACAGGAATAAAGTCATTTAAAAATATAATCAATAGAGCATTTATCACAGGAAGAGAAGCACATACTCTAAAAGGAATTTTAAGAAGAATATTAATGAAATTTGAATAATTTACTATATTAAATTTTATAATAGTAGATTAATATTCTAAAATTAAATTTTTTTATCTATAAAACTTATATACAATTATATATTATTCTTATATATAATTATATATTATTAATATTCCTTTTTAAATATAATCAATATTTTAGCTATAATTTTTAGCTATAATCCATATTTTAAGTATATCTATTAATATTATTAATTTTATTAATGTTGTTAATATATCCAAAAATCTGAAAATTTCAATAATATAAAAATAATATAAAAAAATAATAGAAATAATAAAGAAGATAATAAAAGTAATAATAAAAAATAATAGAAATGATAAAGAAGATAATAAAAGTATAATAAAAAATAGTAGAAGTAATAATAAAAAAGTTAATAATAATAAAAAAATTAACAATATAAATAATTATCACAAACATCATGATACAGAATCACCATGATACACAATCATCATCATAAAATGATTACTATAAAACAAAAATACTATAATAAACATTATATTAAATAAATTTTATATAAAAAATTAAAAACTACTGGATTGGAGACTAATGAATGGCAATTTTAAGTGACAAAGACATAAAAAAATATCTAAAAGAAGGAAAAATAAGCATAGATCCTCTAGAAAACTTTGAAAAACAAATTCAACCATCATCAGTTGATTTAAGAATTGGAGATGAATTCAAAGGATTTAAGATTATTAAAAAACCATTTATTGATCCAAAAGATCCTGAAGACCTTGATTCATACATGGATTCCATGCATATAGAAGAAGGAGAATCATTTATTATACACCCAAATGAGTTTGCATTAGCTACAACTTATGAAACCGTTAAAATACCGGATAATTTAGTAGCTAGAGTAGAAGGGCGTTCTTCAATGGGAAGACTTGGGATAACTATGCATGTAACTGCAGGATATATTGATCCTGGTTTTGAAGGTAAAATCACACTAGAAATTTCAAACATTGGTAAGATGCCAGTTGCCCTATATCCAGGACAACGAGCTTGTCAAATAGTTTTTGAAACTATGACTTCTAATGCAGAAAAACCATATGGACATCCTGAAAGAGACAGCAAATATATGGGACAGACTCGTCCAGAAAGTAGTAGAATAAAGCAAGATTATGAACTTAGAAAGATCTAATAAATCTAAAAATAAGCTTAAAAATAAGCCTAAAAATGAACCTAAAATAAATTTAAAAATAAATCTAATAATAAATTAATTAAAAACTGAAAATATATCTAAAAATATATCTAAATATACACCGAAGATATATCTAAAAGCATATCTAAAATTTTTCAATTAAATTGGAGTAATATTAATGAATCATGAAAAAATGATAAATATCAGTACCAAAAGAGGTTTTCTATGGCCATCCTTTGAAATTTATTCAGGAGTTTCTGGATTTACTGATTATGGACCTCTTGGAGCTATTTTAAAAAATAATATTATGCAGCTATGGAGAAAACAATATATAGCTGGAGAAGGATTCTATGAAATAGAAAGTCCAACAGTGACTCCTGAAGAAGTTTTAAAAGCATCAGGACATGTTGATAATTTTACAGACCCTATGACACAATGTGATGGTTGTAAAGATGTTTTTAGAGCAGATCATATAATTGAAGAAGTAACCAACCTTGAAGTAGAAGGTATGACTAATGAAGAGTTAGACAAAATTGTTAAAAAACATAATGTCAATTGTCCAAACTGTGGAGATAAATTAAGTGAAATTTGGAACTATAACCTTATGTTTAAAACTAATATTGGGGCTAAAGGAAATAAAACTGGTTATATGCGTCCAGAAACCGCTCAAGGAATATTTATACTCTTCAAAAGACTTTCAAGATTTTTCAAAAATAAGCTACCCTTTGGAACAGTGCAGTTAGGAAAAGCTTATAGAAATGAAATTTCACCTAGGCAAGGAGTAATAAGACTTAGAGAATTTACACAAGCAGAAGCAGAAATATTTGTTGATCCTGAAAATAAAACACACCCTAAATTCAAAACAATAGCTGGTGAGAAATTAGTTCTAAATTCTCAAAAAACACAAATCGAAGGAAAAGATCCCATAACAATAACAGCTAAAGAAGCACTTGAAAATGGTATTGTAGCTAATGAAATTTTAATTTATCAAATATATTTAGCTAAAAAGTTTTTAAAAGAGCTTGGAATTCCTGATGAAGTTTTAAGATTCAGACAACATCTTCCCAATGAAATGGCTCATTATGCAATTGATTGTTGGGATGTTGAAGTTAAAACAGATAGATATGGATGGGTTGAAATTATAGGAATAGCTGATAGAGGAGATTATGATTTAAAATCCCATTCCAAATATAGTAATGAAGAGTTAAACATTTTTATCCAGTATGAAGAACCTAAAATAATATCTAAAACAATAGCAAAACCAAATATGGCTAAATTTGGCCCTTCATTTAAGCAAAATGCTCCAAAAGTGAAATCATTCTTAGAAGATATAGATGGCGTGATGGTTGAAAAGATTAAAGCATCAATCGAAAAAGATGGAATCTATGAAGCCTTAATTGATGGAGAAACTTTTGAAATACAAAGCGAACATATTACCTTTGAAGATGTCGAAGAAGAAATTAAGGGAAAAAAGATCATACCTCATGTAATTGAACCTTCATTTGGTATTGATCGAATATTATACTCAGTACTTTTACATTCATTCCATAAAGCAGAAAATGAAGAAGATAAAGATTATTTCAAATTAGCTAATTCAATTGCTCCAATACAAGTAGGTGTATTTCCATTAATGAATAAAAATGAATTAAATAGCTTAGCTACTGAAATTACAAATAATCTTAGGAATTCTGGATTCATGGTTGATTATGATACTTCTGGAACAATTGGTAAAAGATATGCTAGAGCAGATGAAATAGGAGTTCCAATAGCTATTACTATTGATTATGATACTCTTGAAGATAATTCTGTGACAATTAGAGATAGGGATACTGAAAAACAAAAAAGAGTAAATATAGAAGATTTAAAAGAAGTTGTTGGGAATTATTTCAATTAATTAAATTAATTTAAATCCCCAAACTTTATTTTTCTACAAATTATATTTTTTTAAATTATGTCAGATATCTATTTCAACTTACAGGTAGCTATTTCAACTTATTTTAGATACTTTATTTTAATTTTATTTTAGATATTCTATTTTTAATTATTCTAAATTTTTTATTTTATCTTATTTTATTATTTTAATTTATTTTATTGTTTAACTTATTTTAAATAGTTCATTTTAAATTATATTTGATATTAATTCTTAATATTAAAATATTTTAAAATATCAATTTGTTCTGAATATTCTTTATAATATTCAAATACTTCAATCCCCCAGTTTATTCCTTCTTTCGTGTTATCCACTAGAATGATAGAATCATCATAATATCCATCATCAGAAAATAATCCTAATGATAAAAAATTATTACCTGAACTTAAAAATAATTTAAATTCTTTTGACAATTCCCATATCTTAAGAGAATTATTTTTATTATTTTTATTATTCTTATTATTATTCGTGTTAATATCTTCTACAAATGATGAAAACTTTTTTCCATAACCATTATTCCTTATAAACTCAAGAATATTTTTATTAGCGATTAATTCTAAATTTGCACCATTATTTAAACTTTTTAATAAAACATCTAAATGAACTGATGAAAATATAGGTAGCAAAACCTTAATATCCTTTGATTTTGAAACTAAACTTATATATTCTTTAGAAGTTTTAGCTAAATCATTATCCGAAGATCTTATTGACTTGGCATTTTGAATTAAATGAATTTTCTTTAATGATTCATAAGGTATATCCTTTATAGAATGAGAATCCCAGAAATGAGAATTATTATTAATAGAATAGATATTTTGAATTAGTTTAATAACATTCATTGCCAACATAGTTCCATTAGAAGATAGGCAATAATTTTTCTTCTCTTTTTTTATTAAGTTTAATTTATCAAGTTCTTTTATTCCATGCAATATTGAAGTTGAAGGTTTTCCTAAATCGTTTCTAAGTGATTTTAAATCTTTTTTTCCTGAGAAAAGACAGATCAGTAGCCTTGTTCTTAGTGTAGATGTTAAAATATGCTTTATATTAATAAATATCTCATTACTTTTTACATCAATTACACTATTTGAGACAATATCTGTAATTTTATAATTATCTTTATCTAAATCAAATAATTTAAAATCATTTCCATTCTTGATAACGTTTATATTTTTCAGTTTATTTTCATTGTTTATATCATCTTTGTTCATCAAGTTAAAGCTGTTACTAATCGATAATTTTTTATTATATTCCATATTATGCACCTAAACTTTTTATAGTAATCCTATTATAGATAAATAATTCAACAAATGCTAAAAAATTAAAAATTTATGTTTAAAATATTAAAATATTTTAAAAATTATATATAAAGGCTATTTCCTATAGAATTATAATAGTCAAACAATCCATTAGCCCATTTAACTGCATCTAGATCATCAGATATTAATAATCTATTTTGATCATATGTTCCATCTTCTTTAAAAAGACCAAATGCCATAAATTCATCTGCAACCGTTAAAAATATCTTAATATCATTTTTTGAAGATTTAATTTTAAAATTCCTATTTTTTGACCCAGTTTTTAATGTTTTAAGGTCCATTGATTCTATGAAGTTTAATGTGATTGCTTTTCCACAAAGAACTTCAATATTAACCCCATTTTCTATCAAATCTTGGAATATTATTGGATATTCAGGATGTACAAATGGAAAAATAGATTTTATATTATTAGAAGCTTTCAGAATATTTTTAAATATATTATGTGGTCTATAAATATCAGTGGGAATAGATTCAATTAAGTACCCAGTTTTTAAAGAATTTAAATCTACTAAACCATCTAATAAAATACAGCTGATATCATGATCTATCCATAAATCAATATAAGTTCTAATAATCTTTACAGTTTCACTGAAATCATAAAAGTTTAAAAGTTTCATTATAGCTATATTGTTTAAGCAAAATTTACCATCATCTGAATCAACATAACCATTATCTTTTAATCTGTGTATATTATTTGATATAGCACTATAATTTAAATTAGTATTTTCACACAAAATTTTCATAGGAACCGGTATTTCAGATAAGCATTCTAATAATTTTATCCGAATTTTAGAGCTAGTTAAAAATTTAAGCTCATCTTTAACGTTTTCATACATATTTAAATAATCAATATTTTTACTATTCATTTTATCCCTAAACCTAGTTTTAGATTATTCAACAATTACCTACCTTTTCAATGTCAACGATTCCCCCTTCTAATCAATTTCGTACATTGTTTAAATTATAAAGATTATAAGCATTAGTTAAAGATTATAACTTTTAAATCAATCATAATCAATGAAATTAATCATAATGAAGTTAATCATGATCAATGAAATTAATCATAATCAATAAGATAAAATCTAATAAATTAATCCAATAATATTTTTAAAATACATGATAATGCAATAACACTTTATAACTATCTTTATATTTTTAGTACTTCATTTTTTAGTATTTCATTTTCATAATGTAAAATTTATTAACAATAATTATTA
>NZ_JXMW01000022.1 GCF_002072215.1 Methanobrevibacter arboriphilus JCM 13429 = DSM 1125 | reverse complement strand
AGTACGATTAGTTGTGTAATTAAGACTCCAACCACCAGTAGAATTAACAGAAACATCTGTATAAAGATTACCATCAACAGTAACATTAACACCAGTTATACCAGTATAATTAGCTAACTGACCAGAAATAGTAACATTGTTGCCAATACTCACTGGATCATTACTAACAATTATACTAGAATTAGTAGTTAATTGGAGGGAATCAAAAGCTACATTATCATCTACATTATCTAAAGTAGCAGCTAAAGTTTGAACACCAGCTGTAGCTGTTGCATTATAAACAAAACCATCAACACGACTACTATTAAAATCAGCACCATTAAAAGTTCCATTAACAACAAAATCAGGTAAAAATTCAACACCATCATTACTAAGCGTAGTATTCAAAACTAACAACATAAAACTAACATTATCACCAAAATGAACACCATCCAAACTAGAAGTATTAGTAATATTCAAAATAAAATGATTAAAAGTATCAACACCCAAAATCATACCAGTAATATCATTAACACCCCACCAATTACGATCAAAACTACTATTATCATTATTCCCAGTAATATTAACACCAACAGAAGCAATAATACGATTATACTCAACAGTAACATTAACCAATGAACCAACACCTAAACCAGTAAAATTCAAACCAGCATTACTAGCAAAAATAGTATTACCACGAATAACAAAATCAGTCACATTAGTAACACCACCACTAGTATAGAAATAAAAACCATCACCACTAGTAACATTAATAGTATTATTCAAGAAATTAACACCCTTAACATTACCATTAGACAAATAAACATAAACACCATAACTAACACCAGTAATATTGTTGTTAGCGAAGGTTATATTGGTGTTGTTGCTGCTGTATGCATCCAGAGCAACACCAGGGCCGGATGTTCCTGTGATGTTGTTATTGGCAAAGGATATATTGATGTTGTTGCTGCTGGATGCATACAGATAAACACCAGTGCTGGATGTTCCTGTGATGTTGTTATTGACGAAGGATATATTAGTGTTGTTGCTGCTGGATGCATACAGATAAACACCAGTGCTGGATGTTCCTGTGAAGTTGTTATTGACGAAGGATATATTAGTGTTGTTGCTGCTGGATGCATACAGATAAACACCAGTGCTGGATGTTCCTGTGATGTTATTATTGACGAAGGATATATTAGTGTTGTTGCTGCTGTATGCATACAGAGAAACACCATAGTCTGTTCCTGTGATGTTGTTGTTGGCGAAGGATATATTAGTGTTGTTGCTGCTGGATGCATACAGATAAACACCAGTGCTGGATGTTCCTGTGATGTTGTTGTTGGCGAAGGATATATTAGTGTTGTTGCTGCTGTATGCATACAGAGAAACACCATAGTCTGTTCCTGTGATGTTGTTGTTGGCGAAGGTTATATTAGTGTTGTTGCTGCTGTATGCAGACAGAGAAACACCATTGCCGGATGTTCCTGTGATGTTGTTGTTTTCAAAAACCAAATTAGCAGACGAAACAGGACTATCATAACTACCATCACCTAAGTATACACCAGAATAACCACCAGTTATATTATTACCACTAAATAAAACATCAAAAACAGTCCTATCAGCAGATTTACCGAATAAAAAAACAGCACCACGATAATCAGCAGATATACTGGATTTAATAATATTATCCTTAATAACAACACCTGTTATAGGATTAGCACTACCACTACTACTTAAATTAATACTAACACCAGAAGTAGTAATATTATTATCACTAACAGTCAAATCACTACAATTAGATTTTATAGCTGTAGCATAACCACTAATAGTTAAATTAATAATCTTTACATTAGTAGCATTAATATTAAACAAAGTACCACTAGATGTTGTGAATTTAGCACCACCACGACTTTTACCAACAATAGTAGCATTACGACTAATATTAAGCTGACCCCAATCAAAATAATCACCATCATCAAAACTAATCACCAAATCATTATCATTATCATTATTAATAACACTTTGAAACTGTTCAGTAGTATTAACTGTAGTAAAATTATGATTAGCTGCACTAACACTAGATAAAGCTAAAAAGATAAATAAAACACACATAACAAAAATAATTGGCTTAAAAAATTTATTTATTGTAAACATTTTCGTTTTTTCACCTCCTGATCCAATCAATCAGTGCATATAAAAAATACATAGCACAATGAGAACACTCACTACGCTACAATAATATAATATAAAAAAACTACTATAAAAAACTTCCTACCCAAAAAAAATAAAAAACAATAGCTATCCCCCCCCCCCCACAAAAACAGTAGAATAGCTGTATAAAAAAGAAAAAAAGAAGTAAACAAAATATAACACGAAAAAAACACATAATAACCAAATAAAATAAAAACAGCTAAAAAATAAAATAAAAAAGCCTAAAAACAATAAATACAACCAATAACAACTTAAAAATAATAAAAACAGATGAAAAAACCAATAAAAAACTAAAAAAAGATAATAACCAAATAAAATAAAAAAATAAGCATATAAAATAAAGAAAATTACATACAAATTATAAAATAAAATAACAATAATTATATTGCTTAAGAAATATTAAATTAAAACAATGAAAAATAAATCTATGTTTAAAAATAAAATATCAATAGAAGAAACAAAAATGAATGTTGTTTCAGATATTGACTTTGAAAAAATTGGATTGTATGATTTTATTATAAATCAGAGAAATATATTAAAAAAATATATTATTGATAATCCCTTATTTTTAAAAACACTACAACCTTATAAAGTAAAAAACAAAAAAGATGATTCTAATCCAAAAATTATAAAAAAAATGATTGAAGGGTCAAATATAGCTAATGTAGGTCCAACAGCTACTTTAGCAGGGACAATAGCGGAACTTTCATTGGATTATTTAATAAAAAATGATTCAAATTATTCCATATTAGATAATGGAGGAGATATAGCTTTTTTAAATAATTACCATAATAAAAAAGTAATATTTGGAATTTATGCAGGAAATTCACCTCTAAGTGGAGAAATAGGGTTTGAATTTAAAAATAAATCAAAAAATCAAAAAATGGGGATATGTACATCATCAGGGTCAGTAGGATACTCTATTAGTTATGGAAGATCTGATAGTGTTACTGTAATAAGTGAAAATGCCAGTATAGCTGATGGATTAGCTACTTCAATAGGTAACAATGTTAACGGAGTATTAGATCAAGATGCAGTAGAAAATGGACTAATAGCTGCTGAAAAATTCAAAAAACATTTTATTGGAGCTTTAATTATAGTTGGAGAATCAATCGGGACCATAGGTAAACTTCCAAAAATTATAGAAACTAACAATGAAAAAATTTTGAACAATTTTAAAGAAGAATAATCTTATAATTAGAATAAATTTATAAAAAGAAAAATATTATAAAAAGAATAATTTTATTTTAGATATTGAAAGTTAATATAAATTAGCCTCAGTTCGCCCATCATTCATCACATATCAGAGCTCATAGGGTTCATCATTGGCTAATAAATACTGATTTTAATTTAAAACCAAAATATAATTTTTAAAAAATATTAATTAAAAATATTAAATTAAAAATACTAAAAATATTAATTAGAAATATTAATTAATATTAGAATATTATTTAAAAATATTAATAAAAATATTAATTAGAAATATTAATTAAAATATTATCTAAAAATATTAGAAAATAATATTAAATACATGAAAAAATATTGGAAAATATGGGAAATATTAAAAATATTAACCAAACATTACTCCAGCTTCTTTCTTATACTCTTCATCATGTTCAACGCCCATGATTTTATCAACAGCGTCCATGAAATCAGCTACAAGTACTTCGTCTCTTTCTTCTCTTATTGCAAACATTCCTGCTTCAGTACAAATAGCTTTTAAATCTGCACCAGAAACACCTTCAGTAAGAGTTGCAAGAAGGTCAATATCAGCTTCTTCAGATAAAGACATTTTAGAAGTATGTATCTTCAATATTTCTTTTCTACCATCTTCATTAGGAAGAGGTACTTCTATAAACCTATCAAACCTTCCAGGTCTTAAAAGTGCTGGATCTAAGATATCTGGTCTATTTGTAGCACCAATAATACCAATATCGCCACGAGACTCAAAACCATCAAGCTCTGCAAGTAATTGCATTAAAGTACGCTGAACCTCTCTATCTCCACTAGTAGAGCTTTTAAGACGTTTAGCAGCAACAGCATCAATTTCATCAATGAAAATAATACTTGGAGCTTTTTCTTTAGCTAATTCAAATACTTCACGAACCATTCTAGCTCCTTCACCAATGTACTTCTTAACAAATTCTGAAGCAACAATTTTAATGAAAGTTGCATTAGTTTCATTAGCTACAGCTTTAGCAAGTAAAGTTTTACCAGTTCCAGGAGGACCATAAAGAAGAACTCCTTTTGGTGGCTCAATACCTATTTTTTCAAATAATTCTGGTTTTTTAAGAGGAAGCTCAACAGTTTCTTTAACTTCAATGACTTGATCTTCAAGTCCACCAATAGAATCATAAGAAACAGAAGGTTTTTCTTCAATTTCCATTCCAGAAACATTAGGATCCTTTTCAGCAGGAAGCACATCAACAACACTAAAAGTTTGCTGATTTAAAGCCACTCTTGAACCTGGGACAAGTAACTTTTCATCTAAAAATTTTGAATAATTAATAACAAAGTGAGGACCAGTACTACTTTTTACAGTCATTCTAGTATCATCAAGAATTTCCATAATAGTAGCCAAGACTAATGGAGGAGATCTGAATCTTTCAACTTCTCCTCTAAGGGATTTTGTTTCTCTTTCAAGTCGAATCTTTTCATTTTCAGTTAGAACTTTATCTTTTTCAAGTTTCCTAACTTTCCACATTAGATTCCTTTTAGTTTTCGTATTTTCTTCTTTTAATATTCTTACTTCTTTTTTAAGATCTTCAATCTTATTTAAAAGAGATTGGGAATTTTCCATTTTCTTAGAACACTCCTATAAATTCATTTAGTAATTTAGGATATAAACATAATATTCAAATATAATAATATGATTATTACATAAATATAAACTTGATTAAAAATTTCTTAATTAGAAATCTCTTAATTAGAAATATATCAATTAGAAATCTTTTAATTAGAAATTTTATATTTATAAAATTTAAAATATATAAATTTATAAAAAATTTTTTATAATATATAATATGTATAAAACAATATTTATAATTATTTATAAAATAATATAATTAATAATAATATTATAGTCAAATCCTATTAATAATTAATAATATTCAACTATTAATAATATTCAACAATAATACTAAAAATGCATTATAAATAAAAAATACCTATAAATAAAAAATGTATTGTAAATAAAGACAATACTGCATATTAAATAATATTAAAAGATTAAAACCCATACAATAGTTATAGGTTAAAAATCATATAATTTCAATTTAGAATAAAAAAAAAATCTATTTTATTTAACTTATATTTATTTTAACTATATTTAATTTAATTATATTTATTTTTAATTATATTTATTTATATATTCAATTTTTTAAATCATAATATATTAAAAACTATATTAGAATATTTGACATTATATAAATTTTAAATTTAATTTGTATATATAGAAATTGTCTTTAATGATATTTAAATTTTGGGATTTTTAATACTATAAATATAAAATATGCTAAAATTTTGAAAATAATTTTAAAAACAATTATGAAAATAATTATGAAAAAACTATTAAGATAATATCTGAAAAATTATAAAAATTATGAAAATAATTATGAAGATAATAATAATTTGATAATAGGTAAAATATAAAAATAATTAAAATATATTATTAAACATGAGATGCGAAATTTGTGGACAACCCATAGAAGAAGGTAAGTCAAAAAAAACAAAAATTGATGGTTCTATTATGGAAGTTTGCTCAGATTGCTCTAAATTTGGTATAATTCAAAAGGAACCTCCAAAACCAAAAAACATTCTCAATAAGAGCAAAATGAGTGGAACTAATAGAACTGGTAAAAGCACTAGATCTCCTAGACCAATGTATTCACTTGATGAACCTACTGAAGAGTTAGTTGAAGATTTTCAATCAATAGTCCGAGAAGGTCGTGAAAAGAAAGGTTTTTCAAGAGAAGAGCTTGGTGAAAAAATTTATGAAAAAGTTTCTGTTATAAATAGAATTGAATCAGGAAAAATGGTTCCAGATATAAAATTAGCTAAAAAATTAGAAAAAATATTGAATATAACTTTAATTGAAAAAATATCTGATATGGAGTTAGAAGATTTTAAAAATGTATCTTCAGGTGGACCAACTCTTGGAGATATTGTTAAAATTAAGAAAAAATAATAAATAATAGCTAGAACTAATAGCTAAAATTATCTTAAAAATCGTAACAAAATATTTTTTATCAAAATAATTTTAATTCTATTAAACTAATTTTATTAATTTTAATTATATTATTGTAGATTAATATTAATATTATTAATATTAGTATTATTACAGGTTAATTTTTTATAAAATATATTTTTAAATAATTCTTATTTAATATATAATTTTATTTTTTTTATTTATAATTAATTATATTAACCTTTTTATTATATTAACCTTAATTCAATTTATTTATTCCAAGATTTCAATAAATAGCTATAATTATTTAGTTATTATTGATTGATTAATAATAATCTAATAATAATATATTAATAGGTTCATTTATGTCTTGGATTAGAAATATTAGATTTATAATCTTTAAGTTCTGTTCCTTTTTGAGCTTTGTTTGAATAATAACCTCTAAAGATAGGAGCCTCATCTAATTTTTCATTTAGTGAACTATATTCTTTATATTCATCACTTACCACTACAACATGAGCAGGAGGATGTATCTTCTTAATTTGCATTATAGCTAGAGTAATATCTTCTCTAACAAAAAAAGCAGTTGCTACTTTAGATTTATTTCTTAAAGGAGCATTTAGGATACTTTCAACTATAGAATCTGCAAATTCCCCATCAATCTTTTGAGGATCTTTGATTAAGTGCAATTGAGCATGTCTCTCAATATCTGCAATTGCATTGAGTAATTTTGAATTATTATCTCCACGAATTAATATTAATGCCATAATTATCACATATAACTTTAAATTTTAAAAGAATTATATAAAACCTATTAAAAATAGGATTTGCCTATTAAAAATAGGATTTGAATACAAATTTTATTAATTAAAAATAAACATAATTATTAATAACAAATATCTTATTAAGAAGTTTAATTATTAAAAAATGATTATTTTAGATTTGATTTATATTTAATCAATATTTAATCTATATTTAATTTATATTTAATTTATATTTAGTTTATATTTAGTTTAAACTATTTTTTCTGGAAAGATTTCAATAACCTACTTCTGAATATAACTAAAAGTACCAGTATTATACCTATAGCAGTCTGAATACTTCCAAGTATATCTAACACAAATGAGCTTACAGGTAAATTCCAAGGAGGAGATGTTCTTCCATCAGGTAAAGGAGTATAATAAACACCAACTGCTTTTGATCCTGCCCTTACATTTATATCTTTTGGTTCAACATAGTTTACACTAACTATAAGGCCATTTCTAATACCTTTATTTAATGATCCAGCAATAGCATTAGCATCATAACCATATTTAGATACTGATGCTTTTACAACCTCACTAGTGGTTTCAGACAATCCGGGAGTTTCGCTTCCATAAACAGAAACACTAACAGAATCTTGTGTTACAGTTATTGCATCAGTTAAAGCATCATATGCATAAATAACTTTTAACGGAGTTCCATCAATAGGACAAGTATCATAATTCTCTGCTGCAGGATATCCCGAAGACCATCCATCATTTGGACAAATTTTAACATAAGGTTCATTCATTGGATAACCAGTAGTATTAATTTCCTCAGGAGTAAACATATCCCCAGTAGATATTCCTGCCACTAAGTTAACAGCTCCTCCACCATATTTTTCTCCAGCATCATTAGAAACTTCTTTAAATACTTGCCCTACAATAGTTGTTGCAGAATAACCATCACGAATCATTCTACCTATGTTTAGAGCAGTTTCTCTTCTAACTTGAGTTGCAGTCCCATATTGAGGATTACCATGAGTATTTCTTAAATGAATAATAGCTCCTTTTTCTCCAGGAGGTAAAACTGCAAGTCCTCCAGAATAAGGCGTAATTTGAATACTATTATCATCTTCAACAGTTATAAGATAAGCATCAAAAGATCCGCCTACAGCAGCACCAATTGAAGGCCCACCAACCATCAACCTAATCCCAGAATAACCACTAGCAGCTGCAGCACCTTCTGAAGCAGTAGCTCCATTTTCTAATCTACTAATAGATTCAACAATAGCTCTTAACCTATTGTTAGAGTCACCTTCTCCTCCAGATAAAACAACAAATTGTTTTTCTTTAGACATTAAAAATGTAGACTGGAACATATTATCTGCAAAAGACATACTTCCTCCAGCAGCACCATTTATATCCTGACCAGTTGGATCTGTAATGACTATTACATTCATTGTAGCTGAAATAGTAGCTATAAAACCAAAAAGAATCAAGAATATACTTAATAGGATTAGAATTTTTCTCAAGTTATCATCCATTTAGTTTATAATATTATTTAATTGATTATTATCTAATTTTATTATTTAATTGATTCAATAATTATCAATTTGATTTAAATAATATAAATTAGCTGAAAAAATCTCAATTAAGTAATTTCAACAGTTAATTAATTTCAATAGTTTAATGATTTCAATAATTAAGTGATTTCAATAGTTAAATGATTTAATAATTAAGTGATTCAATACCCACTAAGTCAAATAACTATTCAGTTCATACTTTTCATTATATTAGAGTTATTTTTAATAATAATATTCTATTTTGAATATATTAATTTTTTAGACATTTAATATTTCACATTTAATAATTCAAGACTAAAAACCATAGATTATGCCGTTGGGGCCTTCGATGTTGCATTAGTTAAATCTACTGTTGAAAAATCTTCAATAACAGTTATTGTTACAATACCCGTATTTTTATCAACTTTAACATCAGCAGCAGCAATAGGCTGAACTTTAGTTCCGGGTATCGTAGTCAAAGTCGCAAATTCTTGAGCATTTTTAATCGCCTCATTTAGAGGTATCTCTCGCTTAGAAGTTACCAACATATCACCGTCAATATAACTTCCTGAACGTAGCCCTGAATTAGCAACATTTGCCCTTATACTATCAATAGGAACAATATCATTACCTTTAATAATAATACCTGAAATAGGAACACCATCATCTATTTCTGGAGAAGATGCAAAGGCAATATAAGTTATTAATCTACCAGAAAGGATCAATATAAAAGCTAATAATAAAATTATTAGTGTATCTCTCCTTATTTTAATGAACATGATTTTCACTCTTATATAAATTATTTTTATATGTATAAAATATAAAATCTATGTATAAAATGTACAGCAAATTATCAATATAATATTAATAGAATCATAAGAATATAATATTCGCAATATCTAAATATAATAAATATAATAAATATTTGAACAATATAAATGAAAGTATTCAAATATAAAATATCAGATAAAATTATATCAGATAAATTTAATAATCTAATAAAACATCAATAATATTATTAATATGGTTTATATTAAAACACTTAAAACAATATATAACTAATACAAACAAAATGTATAAGCAATACAAGCAATGTAAAAAGCAATGCAAGCATTAAAAATACAAGATAGTATTAAGAAATAATATTTAAATATGTACTATTAACATTAGATTACCATCAATTATTATTAATAGAATACATCATATAAAACTTACATTATATATCTGTATTTTAGACCAAACTAATATTAATACTTATCTCTTATATATATTTTCTTTAAAATAATTATTACTATTAATATAACTATTTATAAATATTTTTCAAATTTATTTTAAGATAAATAAGAATTTTAAATTAGTTTTTGAATAATTTAACAACTTTTTAAATATTCAAAGAATTAGTTATCTTCGTTAAATATCTCATTCAATAATTTTTCAGCAGGATCCATTCCCTGAGCACCTATTAATAAAATAAGGTCATCAACTTTAGAAGAATTATAAACATCATATAAAGCATCTTTAAGCATTTTATAATGAGTATATCCGATATTCTCTTTATTTAACTCATTAAAGAAAGTTTCTTCTTCAAACTCTTCAACAAAGTTTGATTCATCAACAACATCAGAACTACTAGATAAAATTATTTCCACTTTATTAATATTTTCATCTTTTAATTCTTCATTGTTCTTATTTTTGGCTATTATCTTAGAATTATTTTTGCCATGATTATTATAATTATTATTATAATTATTTTCAGAATTGTTTTTATGATTATTATAATTATTGTTAGTATTATAAATACTATTATTAGTATTATTAGTATTATTATGATTATTATTATGATTATTGTTATGGTTATTATAATTAGTATCGTAGTTATTATTTATATCTTTTAAAGCTTCAACAATAGCTTTAGCATTAATTTCATTAATTTCTTTACCTCTTGACCCTCGAATTGCACAGATGATTTTAAGATTTTTATGAGGAAAATTAGTTACTGCATTAATAGTTGCTTTTATACCTTCAGGATTATGGGCAAAATCATCAATTATTGTAGGATTACAATTAATTTTCCGGAATCTTCTTTTAAGAGATTTATATGACTTTACACCATCCACTATATCTTTAATTTTAATGTTAAGTGATAGGCAAGCTGAAATAGCTGCAAGAGTATTTTGAATAAAATGATCGCTATTAAATGGAAGCTCCTCAATATTCAATATTGGCTTAGATTTGTATATTATGGATTTACTTTCAGTATCATAAATTAAACAGTTGTTACTTTCAATATCATTAACATTATTAGTAATATCTTTAGTATTATTAATATCTACATTGTTAATACCAGTATTATTAATATCATTAACTTTAGTATTAGTATTAGCATTATTATTAGTAATAGTATTAGTATTAATATTAATATCTTTAATAACAGAGTTCATTGAGAAATAAAAAGTTTCAACACTACTTTCAGCAAAATCTGCCATATTAAATACATATTTATCATCATGATTTAAAACTAAAGTTCCTTTATTCATGCCTTTAGCAATTCCCGAAGTTTCTTCAAAAACCTCTTCGATTGAATTAACAAGACCAATATGATCAATAGCTACATTAGTCACTACACCAACATCAGGATTAACTGCTTTAGTCATTAAAAGAGCATGATTATGCATTAATTTACCTAACCATCCCTGAACCTCAGAAGCTTCAATAACAAGATAATCTAATGGATTATCATTAGATAAAACATGCTCAGAAATAATTTTAGGGACCATAGGATCAATTAATGTATTAAATTCAGATTTTGAATCAGTGTTTGTTAATGTATTAGCTCCTGTAGATTTTAATATGTGATAAATCATATGAGATGTTGTTGATTTACCATTAGTACCACTGATAATTATTCTTTTAGAATTAGGAACAAAATTTTTTATAGACCAATTTAAAGCAATAGCATTTGCTTCTTCAATCTTTTTTACAACTATTAAAGGAATCTTTAAATCATTAGCTATTTCTATAGAATTTCCCCTAGGATCTTCTGTAATTATACAAGCAACATTTTTACTAGAAGCAATTTTTATTCCCTTTTCATCGATCCAATGTCTTATTACTATATCTCCCTCACTAGAATCTTTTAATATATTAAAAATTCCAGTAAAGCCTCCAGGAGATCTAAAATCTGAAGCTCCAACAACATTTCCAGAAATAGCTCTAGCTAATGAATCAATAGTAATCCTTGTATCAATCATCTAAAATATACTCCAATATACTCAAATAACAAACAATATACCCCAACAATAAAATAATAATACTAATAATAATACCAATAATAGTATTTATAATACTAATAATAATATTTATAATAATTATAATAAATTAATGATTATTATAATCAGTAAACTAAAATGATTATTATAAATTTATCATATATAAATATTCGATGTGAAATACCCATGAAAATATGATATCTTTATAATATTTTATATCTTTACTAAACACAATAACTTCAATAGAATATAGCTTCACTAAATATATCACAATTATTAGATATAATATCTTTACTAAAATATATTTTATAATCTAAATATAAAAAATTTATATGAAAATATAATAATCAACTAATAACCCAATTATACAAACAACAGCTGTTAAAAGCCAATAACTAAATACTATCTTCTTTTCAGACATTCCATTATAATTTAAAGTATGGTGTAAAGGTTCAACAGGAAGACGAATGATTTTTGCCCTATGAATTAAGCTGATAATAACTGAAACAATAGGAACTGCTAAAGATAAGACTCCAAAGTAAGGAATATTTGTTATAAGCACTGCTGTTGCAAATCCTGCACCTAAAGCAAAAGAACCAGTATCTCCCATAAAAATAGAGGCAGGATAACGATTAAATACTAAAAATCCAAGACTAATTGCAGCTAAAAGAGTAAAAGCAAACATTGCCCCAGAATTACCATTTATAAAACCAAATAAAGCACAACCAATAGAAGCAATAGCTATAATACCACTAGCTAAACCATCCATACCATCAATCAAATTAATAGCATTAATAGCACCAATAACAGCAATTAAAATAACTGGAATAGCTAATAATCCTATTGTAGTTCCACCAATCAATACAAAAGGACCTAATGAAAATCCACCAAGAGTAACAACTGCACCAGTAATTACAAGAAATATACCTATAACTAACTGACCAATGATTTTTTCAATTTCACCCATCTCATTTTTTATAGGAAGTTCAGCTACAAATTCTAGCTTATTTTCAGCTAATAAATCATCAACAACCTCTTTTGCTTTTGGAGTTGCAGCTCTAGCTTCTTCACCAGGATTTAAAGTTAATTGTCCAATAGTTAATGGAGAATTCGTGATATTTTTTATTAATTTTTGATACTCTTTTACTTTAAAACCAATCAAATCATCTAAAAGACCAGCGATTCCTGCTGTAAGCATTATAAGGGAAGTAACTAAAATATATTGATTTTTAAAATAAATTGATGCTACAAACAATACAGAAAAAAGAAAAGCTATACCCCCCATAGTAGGAGTACCAGCTTTATGCCTATGTTCTGAAACAATAGGGTTGTCTGAAACATTGGCACCAATTAAAATCTTCCGTATATAATATGTGAATGCAACAGAAGAAGCAAAACTTATTATAAATAATATCAATACATCAAAATAGTTCATTTTACCACACTAATTAAAAATCATGATATAAAAAATTCAGTATAATTTACTAAATAATTTACTATTATCCCTCTATAAAATCATAAATATTAATAGTTTAATCAAAGATATATTTAAACTTAGTTATAGATTCAAGATATTTATTCAAATTAATGATTATAATCAAATTTTAGGGATTATAAATATTAATAATAAGTAATAAAAAATAGAAGTATGTTTATTTAAATAATATAACTATAATTCATCTAAACAAAACTCATAAAACCTTTTTCCAATGAGTTTTTTAGCTAATTTTTTAGCTTCTGCTTTTGATTCTGCACTAATAGTTAAACGCTCATAATTAGAAGGACCATGAAGAACCCATGAATTTTTATTAAATTTTTTAAGAGACTTATTTGATTTTTTACCATTAAACTGATTATCATTAAATTCTTTACCATTAACTTGTTTACCAATAGCTTGATTATCATTAACTTGTTTAACATTAAACTCTTTAGAATTAACTTGTTTATCACTAACTTGTTTATCATCAAAATTACCAATAGGAATTTCCAAAGCAAAATAATCTTTCATTTCTTCATTAAGAGAATTAATATTAAAATCTCCAGAAACCATGTCAATTAATTTAGTCAAAGGATAAATATTAGTTGCAGCTGCAGTTAAATATCTAGTACCACTTGGACGAGTATTAATTTCTAAAGCATACAACACTTTATCATGTTTAGAAAATATAAAATCAATATCAATAGTTCCTTCAGCTTTAAGCTCTTTAGCTATTAAATATGCAACTTTCTTTACATATTCATTATTTAAACCCTGAACATCTGCAGGAGCACACCTAACTTTATTTAAAGGATGTAAGCCATTAAGAGATGTTTCTCCTTTATAAACAGGAACAAGAGGCATATAGCTATTATTAAAACATAAAACCTCAATAGATATTTCACTACCTTCAATAAATTCTTCACAAAGTGCTTCATTAAACTCATAAAAATAATCTTTTGCTTCATCAATATTTTGAATTATAGATATATCTCGTCCACCTTGACCACTTCTTTGCTTAAAAACAACTGGAAAATCTAAATTATAATTTTTTAAATTATAATTCTCTAAAATATTATTTTCTAAATTATTATTTTCTGAAATATTATTTTCTGAAATATTATTTTTTGAATTGTTTAAAGAATTTTTAGAAGATATCATTGAAGATTCAAAGGAACTAATAAATTCCTCAAAATTATAAGAATTTAATATTTGAAATTTAGAAGTGTTAATATTATTTTTAATAAAAAATTTTTTTGTTTCTATCTTATCAGAGCTAATTGAAATAGTACGAGCATTAGAAGCTATAAAAGGGATTTTTAATTCATTTTCTACCTTTTCTTTAGCTAAAGCAACATCCATCAAAGGATCATCAATCCCAATAAGAGAAATAATTCCATCAACATTCTCTTCTTTAGCTATCCTAATAGGTTCATCCATACCTCTTGGAACAATAAAATATTTATTAGCACAATCTAAGTTAGAAGCATTAGAATTTGATTCAGTTAAAATACTTTCAATGTTTTTTTCTTTTAAATAGAAATCAACATCATCAAATAATCTTGCTCCAATAAATAAAACCTTCATAATACCACAATAAATAAAATCTTCATAATAATACAATAAATAAAAAATTCACTATAAAAACAATATAATAAATAAATTAATCAAACAATAATGATGAAAGTGTATCTATTACCTCATCAGCACTTTTTAAAACATTATAAGATATTTCATCTCCTAAATTCATACTTACTGGTTCAATACCTATTAAAAGAAAATCAAAATCAATATCAGCTTCCAAATATTTAATCAAATAAGATAAAGACATTGAATGAGTTGAAGCATTAATAGTAGGTAATTCATCTTTTACAATAGTCTTTACACTACTAGGATTAGTTCCCATTAAAGCAGCATCAATTATCAATAGATGGCTAGGATTCTCATTTTTTATTAATCCTGTAAAATTTTCAGGAGCAGAACCTCCATCAATAAATATCATATTTCTATTAAATTTTTTATTAGAATTGTTTGTATTTGAATTATTAGAAGAATTAAAATCCATAGACATGCTTTCAAGTTCTTTTATAACATAAGGACCTATTGAATCATCACCCCTTAATTCATTTCCAATGCCTAAAACAACCAACTTTTCACAGTTTACTAAAAAAGATTCTAGCTTTTCTTTTAATGAGATAATATCACCAAATATGATATACTTTGATACATTTTAATTATATCTTAGTTATTTTAATTATTCTAAAGTACTTTAATTATTTTGATACCTTTAATATATTATATTTTTATATATTTTAGAATTATTATTTTTAATATATTAATAATTTTCTTTTATGAAATATGATATAAATCTAATAAATATAGTCCTAAATAAGATTAAAACTAAATAGCCATTATAATGAAATATAAACTAATAAATTGTATAATTGGTTATTATATTGGTTAAACCATGTAAATAATTATATTATATCAGCTTCAATTGTTTCAACTCCTCCACCCATAACATATTTCAATCTAACCGATAATCTTAATTCATTTAAATTATCATTAATAAAAATAGTATTGTTGTTATTAACCCCATTAATATTATTAGTATTCCCATTAGTATTACTATTAATATTATTCTTATTATTAATATTACTATGAGTACTATTATTCTTATTATTAATCTTATTATTAATATTACTATTATTACTATTATTGCTATTATTCTTATTATTAATCTTATTATTAATATTACTATTATTACTATTATTCTTATTATTAGTATTGTTAGTATTAGTATTATTACTAAGATTATTCTTAGATATATTATAGCTAGAGGATAAAGGAATTAAAATAGGAGGATTTAGCATAGGAGTAGGACCACAAACAATATTCTCATTTATTATAGTAAAAGTTGTTATTTTAATACCATTAAATTTAAAATTATTAAAATTATTAAAGCTATTAGAGTCACTAGAGTCACTAAAATTATTGTCAAACTCATTAATCGATATATTAGTTGTATCCTTAACCTTATCAAGTTTAAAATTAATAATTGTTTCAAATTCAGGTATAATCTCATCTAAAAAATCAATGCAAGAAAATATAACATGGTCTCCTAAAATTTGATAATCAGGCTTTTTGCCATGAAAATCTTCGTCTTCATAATGTGTATAACTGTTCTCCATATAAACAGGTTCAGCAATATTAATAATCCCCTGAGGAATAATTTTTCCATTACTTTTAAGATATTTACGAACATTATTTAAAACTGGAACTTCTTCTTCATCAATTAAAGCAGTATCTAACATTTCACAAATTATTAAATCTGCAGACTCTGTAAATTCAAATGAAGATGCATCAGCAGCTATAAAATTAACATTATCAATATTGTTTTCTTTAAAAATTTTTTTAGCACATTGAATAGACTTATCATCATTATCTATAGCTAAGACCCTTTTAGAATATTTTGAAGCAAAATAAGAAAGAACACCAGAACCACAACCCAGATCAAATACAGTAGAAATTTTTTTATTATTGTCTTGAGTTTTATTATTTTCATTATTAGAAATGGATTTATAGTAATCATTAATCCCTTCATAAAAAACTGACAATCTATCAATATCCTTAATTAGATTAGAATGATAAGGAGTTGCATAAAATTTCATGTAATTAATGTATAATTACTAACTAATATAATTTAATAATAAATCTAGAATTATATAATTAAAATTAACTAATTAAAATTAAATAATCTAAATAAGCAAAATTAAAAAATAGTAAAATTAAAAATAAATAAAAAATAGCATAAATAAAAATAAATAATCAAAAAATAGTAAAATTAAAAATAAATAAAAAATAGCATAAATAAAAATAAATAATTAAAAAATAGTAAAATTAAAAATAAATAAAAAATAGCATAAATAAAAATAAATAATTAAAAAATAGTAAAATTAAAAATAAATAAAAAATAGCATAAATAAAAATAAATAATTAAAAAATAGTAAAATTAAAAATAAATAAAAAATAGCATAAATAAAAATAAATAATTAAAAAATAGTATGATTAAAAATAAATATTAAAAATAAAATTAAATAAAAAATAAAAATTAAATAAAAAAAATATAGTTAATCAGTCAGGATCGAAAGATTCACCATTAGCTGTACTAGTGAGCTTTACATGATCGACTCCTTTAAGTCTCATCATTTTTTCTGTTAACTCCCTAATACTATTAACATCTCCATTAACAACAATAACTTCTATACAATACTTAGAAGTCATGTGTATATGCATACTAGTGTTAATTTCATCCCTATAATCATGCTGGATTTCAGCTAAGCTTTCCATAACTCCAGTGTAATAATGATCATATATAACAGTAATAACACCAATTCTGTTTCCTTCCATTTCATTCATCCATTGGTATCTTACTATATAATCCTTTAAAGCATCTCGAATACCTTTTGAACGAGATTGGTAACCTCTGTCTTTTAAGACTTCATCAAAATCGGCGAGTAATTTTTTTGGTAAAGACATACTTATTCTCATCATTTTTAAAACCTTCCTCATATTTCATCATTTACATATAAGTATATTATAAAACCTATATATAAATATAATATATACTATATATATTTTTATATATTTATAAGTACCCTAAATAAAATTATAGATAAATAAATATAATTTTATAATAGTAAACATTTATTATTTTTAATATAACCTAGTTTATATTTTACCATAAGAACCTAAAAAAATAAAAACAACGAATAGTTCTAGATAGGATAAATATATTGAAACTCTCATTTATTATATTTAAAAACTTTAAATGAAACAGTCTTAAATAAAACATTCTAAATAATATAATTATATCTAAATATATTAATTTATTTAAAATATATTTAAAACATCTTAAAAAGGATACTAAATATCAAATATTTCACGAAAAAATATTTAGTCAAAGTACTCAATAATACTATTTAAAGTAATTTTGAATAAATTTATTGTAATATATCAAAATTAAATCAATTTATATATACTATTTTTTATAGATAATTTAGTAGAAATTTATTATTTTTAGATTTATTTCTATTAGTACCCTATATTATAGTAGTACTTTATAATATATAAATATTATTAAAATTATTATCTACTATAAATATATTTCTAATCTAACATAAATTTTTCTAAAAGTAAAAAATAAATTAACATAGAATAATTAACAATAGAAACAATAATATATATTCATTAACAAATTAAAAGTAAATAATAAAATATTTTTCAATTCTAATGATAAATACAAACAAAATTAAAATAACAATCTGAAAATACTATAAAAAAATAAAGATAAATATTATTATTAATATATAAAATCTAATAAAATAGTATTAATAATCAGTGAAATAGTATAAATTTGTTATACAAAATTTAGTATAATTAATAAAAAATTAAATATATTATAAAAAATTAGATATAGCATAAATAATATAATTATAATTAAGAGAATAAAAAAGGTAGAGCATGAAAATTAAAGATGTAATGAACCAAGAAGTAATATCAGTGAACGAACAAACAAGCCCAATTGAAGCTTTTGAAAAAATGTATAAAAATGGAGTTAGAAGACTTTTCGTTATAGATGATAATGGAACTCCCAAAGGTGTTGTTTCTTATAGTGACTTAATAGGAGTTTTAAACAAATTAAGTGATTTAAATAAAGAAAATAATCAGGAAAAAATTAAAAACATAATGACAACTAATATTATGACTGTAAATTCTGAAGAAAATATAAAAAATGCAGCTAACTTAATGTTAAGGGCAGATGTATCTGGACTCCTTGTAATAAAAGCTAAAAAACCAGTGGGCGTTATTACAAAAACAGATATATGCAGGTTAGTAGCTGCAAATTTACTTATTCCAAAAAATGATGATTAAAAAGAAATTTGAACTTAAATACAAGGAAAATAAATAAGGAAAGTATATATGATAACAATAACAAAAAAAGAAGAAATTGTATTTAATCAAATCAAAATATTCCATTTAGAATATGATGAGGGAATACCTGAAAATCTAATAAAAATGGAACTCGGAATATACGAACACGAATTAAGAGAAATTTTAAAAGAATTAGATAATAAAAATCTTATAGAATACAAAGAAAAGAAAATAAAGTTAGCAGATTTTGATAAGAGTATAAATGCAGTAGATTCTAGACAAGAAGTAATTAAAGCAGATTTAGATGTTAAAGAACAAAAATCTCTTGAAGTCATAGAAAAATTAGCTGATCAAGATAGAACAATCTCTAAATATATTTTAGAGGGTAATTTACTATATGGTGACCTAAAGTTAAGTAACTTCAGAATGTATCATATAATATTATCTCTTGAAAACAAAGGCATAATAAAACCAATAACCAAATCAGACGGAGAATATTATTTATTAATATGAGTAATATTTTCTATAATCATCAGATAAAATAATAAATAAAATAAGAATGTTAATAAAGAAGATAAGAATTTTAATAAAATAAAAATTTTAAATTAATATTTTAGAAATTATTTATTTTAAAAGCTATTTATTTTAGAAGTTATTTGAATATTATCTAAAACATCTTTAACTTAATCTTTATCTTTAATTTTAACTTATTTTCATCTTCCAATCTAATTTTATCCCTTAATCTAATTTTATCCCATTATCAACTGGAATTTCTCTTAACCATTTAATATCACTCTTATAAAGCATTCTAATATCACTTATATCATATCTGATCATAGCTAATCTCTCAATTCCAAGTCCAAATGCAAGTACAGGGACATCAATACCTAATGGCTCTAAAACTTCTGGTCTGAACATTCCAGAACCTCCAAGTTCTATCCAACTTTCTTTTTCTTCAAGATAAACTTCACATTCAGTTGATAAATATGTATATGGGAAATAAGCAGGTCTAAATCTAACTTCGAAACCTAATTTTTTATAAAATTCTTTTAAAGTTCCAAGTAGATTTTGATAGCTAATTCCATCTGCAGCAACAATACCTTCAACTTGATGAAACTCAGGTAAATGTTTATAAGTAATTGTTTCTCTTCTAAATACCCTTCCAACCGAAAACATTTTTAATGGAGGTTTATTTTCTTCTAAAAACCTTGTTGATATTCCAGTTGTATGAGTCCTTAAAACTGACTGTTCTGCAACTTCTTTATCCCAATTATAATTCCATCCTTCAGAACCAGTATTTCCACCAGTTTCATGAGTTTTAGCTACAGAATCAACTAAAACATCATCAGGAAGATTACAGCTAATAGGGTTTTTAACATAAAAAGTATCCTGCATCTCACGAGCAGCATGATCTTGAGGTTGGAATAAAGAATCAAAATTCCAAAAAGCAGATTCCAAAATACATCCATTAGATTCAGAAAAACCAAGATTTAGGAATATTTCACGAATTTCCTCAATAATCCTTCTAAGAGGATGACCTTTACCAGGAAAAACTTCAGGATATTCAGCATTAATATCATAAGGACGATATTTTAAGTTTTTCCATTCCCCAGTTTTAATTTGCTCCGATGTTAATTGAGTAGCTTCCTCTTGAATAATTATTCCTCTAGTTAATATTTTTAAACCTTTTTCAAGAATTTTAAAACTGTGTTCTGTTTGTTTTTCCACTTCAATTAGATTTTTCCTATCATTTAGCTGTTTTAATCCTTCAAGTAAATCTTCATCAAAATCAGAGATAGAGACTGCTGAATCAATACACTCCAATAAGTATTCCAATAAAAGTTCATCATTGCCTTTTTTATCCTTAAACCCAGTACCAAAATCGGTTAATTTAACTGTACCTTTATTAATCTTAGCCCATTTTTTACGAACTAGCCATCCAATAACAATTTTTATCTCATAATTTTCAATACCAGTAGATTTAGCTAAATCTTTCATAGATAGCTCTTTTTCATCTATTAAAACATTTAAAACTCTTCTTTCTGGAAGACCAATTTCAGCGTATTTTTTGCCAACATTCGTCAATTTAATAGACTCAGTTACAGATTTTTCTACTTCAATAATATCTTTTGAAGCAAGTGAACCAGCTGCACTCATAACTGATTTAATATCCATAGAATTGATTTTAGCTATTTCTTCAGGAGTATAATTCTCATTTTCTTTAAGAGACTTCAATAGCTTTTTTTCGTATATATGTAGTTCATCAATAATCTTAGTAATGTCTTCACACATCTAAACACCTAAAAAAATATAAAAAGAATAATAAAATTAATCATAATTATTATTGTAGTGATTATAATTATTATTATAATAATTGCAATTATTATTGTAATGATTCTAACTATTATTATAGTAATTATAACTATTATTGTAATGATTCTAATTATTATTGTAATATATTATTGTAATGATTCTAGCTATTATTATAGTAATTATAACTATTATTGTAATGATTCTAATTATTATTGTAATATATTATTGTAATGATTCTAGCTATTATTAAAGTAATTATAACTATTATTATAATGATTATAACTATTTAGATATTATAAGCATTTAATAGTTAAATATCTAGCTCTTATAAATATTCAGTAATTATAAATATTCATTGATTATGGGCATTATAGCTTATGATCATTATAATAATATTAATTTACTGATAATAATGAGTATTAATAAAATAACATAAATAATTATGTTTCTATTAGTATAAATATTAATTGTAATAAAAATATTTGATAAAGATAAAAATAATATTATAAAAAAATATTACAAAAAATATCACGAAAAAATTAAGACTTATTTAAAAAGATTAAAATTTATTTAAAAAGTTTTTCAGTTCATTTTCTATCTTAATTATTTCATTAACTCCAAGATGACCAAAAATAGAATCATATATAACTAATTTTGAGTTTTTAATCATTTTAGACATAGGAATTGCATCAAGACTCGGAGGAAATAGTTGATCTTGATTAATAGCTACAATCAGTGTTTTAGCTATTATCTTAGATAAATCTTTTTCAATATTATAATTAGAAGTAGCATCACCTCTTAAAATAACATCATTTCCATCATATCCTTTAAAATTGTCTTTAAGAGTATTTAACTCTTTATTTATCACATTAATATCATTATTCCTATAATATTCAACTGAAAACCCAAAAGGATAAAATAATTGATTAGCTATACCAATAGATTTTAAAGGTTCTTTATAATCACCATTATTATAATTAGAATCACTTTTAATTATCTGATTAATTAAAGAAAATAAAATATAATTGTTTCCTGAAATTTTATAGCTACTAACTAAAGATATAATAAAGTCCATATAAAATGGATACAAACTACCCCACATAAGAGCTTCAGAACCTCCCATAGAATTTCCAATAAGACCCTTTACATGTTTAATATTAAATTCAGACTCTAAAAATTCTTTTTGAAAATTAATCATATCATTTATATTATATCTTGGAAATTTACTTCCTAATCCAGAAATAGAAGGAGAAAATGAATTTGGAGAACCTAAAGCTGTAATAGATATTATGAAATATTTATTAGTATCTAAAACTTTTCCTTCACCAATAATTTCATGAATATGTTTAATTGAAAGACAATTTTCACCTAAACCATGAAAATATACAATAGCATTAATGATTTCATCGTTATCATTAGTAAGCTTATTTCCAATAGTTAAATACTCAACATTAAGATTATCTAAAACTTCTCCAGAAGAGAATTCAAAACTTTTTAAAGTTGAATACTTAGTATCTAAACTTTTTTCAAATTTAAGTAAATTTTCATTAATTCCAGCCATAAAAAACCTTCTGATAATAAAATACCATTTGACAATATATTTTGAAATAAAATACTTTTTGATAATATATTTTGAAATAAAATACTTTATGATAATAAAGTATCCTATTTTTGATAATAAAGTATCCTAACAATAATAACTTTTGATAATATATTTTAATAATAGAATTTCTAATAAAAAGCTAATAATAATCAGATAAAAGACTAACCATAATAGATGAAGCAGTTAAATCAGCAGTAGTTCCTGGATTTAATTTATTTTCAAATAAGTAATCATCAAAATCTTTAATTTTTTTATTAAATGTATTTAAATCCTCATCAATATCCAGTGAATCTAAAACTTCTTTAGCTAAACTAGACACTTCCAAGGCTTTTTCACCCCCATACTTTCTTGAAATTAAAGTATCGGGGACTTCAGATAAAATTGTTAAAAACGTAGTTATAGTGGCTAAATTAGTCGAATATTCTTTATTTAATTTTAAAAATGTTGGATAACCAATATCAAAAGTAACTGGCATTTTATTTGTTAATTCTTTAGCTAAACTATCCCAGGATGAAGAGATAGTTAAAACATCAAAAATATTTAAATTATTTTCAATAAGCTCTTTTGTAGCATCTTCACTTGTAACACTATACTCATCAGTATCACCCATTCCACCAGCGTCAGCTATTCCAATAGCTTCATAAAGAGCAACAGTATCAATAACAGTAGAATTAACAATAATATTATGAATATTTTCTCTTAATTCATCAATATTATTACTAATAGCTGCAGAAATAGCAATTGGAGTAAGTAACATTATAATGCCTAAATTAGTATTGTTAGATATCCATTTATCTGTTTCCTTAACAGCTTTAAGAATATATTTCCCAATATTTGCCTCTTTAAAAGATATAAAATTATTAATCTCACTTCCAAAAGATGCAGCTTCACGAATAGTATCTCCAATTACAATTCCACTAATAATAAAATCTTCAAAAACCATATCATGAAAATCACGAGTTCTATGGACATTACCAGGTTTTGGATACCCACTAACCTCAAGAACCGATGATATTTGAGCTATTTTAGCTATTAACTCAGGATTAATATTATTAATACTATTATCCATATTATTAAACTCCAATATTTATTGATCCCCTATTTTTAAACTCTTATCTTATTAAACTTTATATATTATAAAGCACTTATATTACTAAAAAACCATATAAAAAAAAGATTATAATTTATCTAAAACATAAGGAGCAAAATGAGTTAAAATCAAATCAGCCCCAGCTCTCTTTATAGAAAGTAAACTTTCAAAAATAGCATCTTCAGTTAAATAACCTGCTTCAATAGCTGCTTTAATCATAGAATATTCTCCACTTACATTATAAGCAGCTAATGGAAGATCAAACTCTTCCTTTAAAGATTTTATAATATCTAAATATGCTAAAGCAGGTTTAACCATTAAAATATCAGCACCTTCAATTAAATCAAGCTCACTTTCACGAATAGCTTCTTTAGAATTAGCTGGATCCATTTGATAAGATTTTCTATCTCCACAACCTGGACTAGAACACACTGCCTCTCTAAAAGGAGCATAAAATGAAGAAGCATATTTAGCAGAATATGACATGATAGGAGTATTTTCATGACCATTCTTATCAAGAATATCTCTTATAGCCATTACACGACCATCCATCATATCAGAAGGAGCCACAATATCTGCTCCAGCTTCAGCATGAGATAAAGCTACTTCAGCTAAATAATCTAAAGTTTCATCATTTAAAATTTCAAAAGAATCAGAAATATTATCAGCAATATCCTTATTAAGGCCATCAAAACCTTTATCAGCAAATTCACTAAAAATACCACAATGTCCATGAGAAGTATATTGACATAAACAAACATCACTGATAACAATAAGATTAGTTTCCTTTTTAAATTTTCTAATAGTTTTTTGAACAATTCCATCATCTGAAAATGCAGGAGATCCAATTTCATCTTTTGTTTCTTCTAAAGGCATTCCAAATATTATTATTGATTTTAATCCTTTTTTTTCCAATAATTTTCCAAATTCAACAGCATCATCAACAGAGTATCTAAATTCATCAGGCATTGTAGAGATAGGTTCTTTTTTACCATTTTCAAGCCCTTCTTTAACAAAAATAGGATAGATCAAATCTTCTTTATTAAGCTTTGTTTCTCTAAAAATATCTCGAATCTCAGGAGATTTTCGAAGCCTTCTCATTCTTGTAATTGGAAAATTCATTTTATTCACCTTAAATTAGCTAATAATAATAAGTAATAATAGTAAGTAGTAATAATATTATATTTTAAATTCATTAAGTATTTTATCATTTACACCATAAGGTTTTTTTGAATAATATCTTTTAGCATGTTCAACAATCAAAGCATGATATTCTTGAAACATATTAACATCCCCTGAAAAATTAGTTTCAAAAAAGTTCTTGATTGACATATAACTATCATTTTCTTTAATATATCCTAAATAAGTAAAAATTCTTTTTGTATAAGAATCGACTTTAAACTCTTTCTGTTTATGAGCAAAAAGAAGTATTGAATCGGCAGTTTCATTTCCAATACCTTTAACAGCTAAAAGATCTTTTCTTGAAGGAATTTCATCTTCCTTATCTAAATCCTCTTTTAAATCAATATAAAAGTTAGATATATTTTTAAGATATTCTGTTTTTTGATTAACAAATCCAACACATCTTATTGCATTTTTAAATGGTTCTTCATTATTATTTGCAAATTCTAAAATAGAAAGAGGATCAAAATCAACTAGTTTGTTTAAATTATTTAATGCCTGTTCTACTGAAGGCCATGTAGTATTTTGAGTAAGAATTGAGCCAATAATCACCTCAAACTTTTGATTACTATTTTTTGGAAAATCATAATCTTTAGGATGATAACCAGATATAGCTCCTGTTTTAGTAGGATTTACTCCATCATAATCAATAAATGGCCACCAACCTTGATAAGAATAAGTTTTGAGTAGTTTATCAAATATTAAATTCAAATTATTTTTATATTTACTGTTAATCATTGTTCCTATTTCTATTATTAATATTATTAGTATTATTCATTTTATTAATTATATTATATTATAATAATATTATTATCTACAATAATATTATTATCATGATAAATATAAGTTATTAAATAGTAAGAGTAAACTTCAATTTGCTCATTTTTAAAATTTTCACGATTTATTTCAGTAACAAAAATACCATACATTAATTTTTTTCAAATTTTATGAGATAAAAATTTAAAATACTATCAATTATTTTCTCTTTTCATGTTTTCTTCCATAAAATCATACATTAACAGATGAAAAATTAATTTACCCTTAATATTCCATCTACTTTGTCAAAATGGTCATCAAAGCTGTATATTTCACATATTCCTAAATCTTTCATTGCGATTATTGCTGTGCAGTCTGCTAATGATAAAGTTCCATCATATTTAATAAATTCTTTCATTGCTCTATTTAGAAAATCTGGAGCTTTATAAATACGGTAATTGTCTTCTATATATTGGAAAATGATTCTTCCAACTTTTCCACCTTTACATTTCCCAATCATATTTAATGATTCTAAAATCATTGCTTCTGTGATAACCTTTTCTTCCTTTTCAAGATCCTCCACTAATAGTAATGATTGATTATGCCATTGGTCTTTTTCCACCACCATGGCAATTATTAAACAAGAATCTACAAAAATCATAATATAACTTCCTATTCCCAATCTAAACCTTTACCAGACCTTTTTTTTATTTCAACAGAATTATAAGGTAATTCTTGTTTTATTAATCCAATAATGTCTTTTTCTGTTACTTTTTTGCGAAATTCTAATTCTACTTTTCCTTTTTCATTAATGGTCCATTCAACAATTGAATCTGGATCAACAGAAATTTTTTTTCTAATTTCAGATGGGATTACAGTTTGATATCTATTATATAATTTAGTTGTAATCATATTATCACCAATATATTTTTACAATATAATATTGTTTAATCTTAGATATATATTTTACCATAAAAAATTATTTGTCTGACAATAAATAATATAAGACAAAATAATTAATATGATTAAGTAATTATTATTTGGATTATTTAATTTTTCCCACAACCCCAAATATTTTATTGTACTATAAGTCCTAAGCCAAAGACTAATTATTTCAGATGGATTCCTTTCATTCCTATATTTAACAATGTCAGTTAGTGAAAAAAACTCTTCACCACATTTAAATATTAAAACTATCTCTGTATCCTGAACACTAACCTTTTTCTTTTATATCCATAAAACAAACCCTTAGAAAATTTTTAACAAAAATATTATTACTTATTATTAAGATATTATTATATATTATTAATTATATTTTATTAAGTAATAAAAACTTCGTTTTAAACTTATAAAAATACAGAAAATATAGATTTTCTTAATTAATTTTAATAAAATTTAATTAAAAATACATAAATATTTATATAAATAACAAAAAATAAGCAATTAATATAACAAGAAAAATAGTTGCTTAACAAATAGCTATTACTTAATTTAAACTTTAAAATATTCTATTTTAAAGTATTTTTTTCTAAAATATTTATCTCTAAAATATTAGTTTAATCAAAGGATGAGTCAATTTGAGCTTAAAATTATCTGTTTTGGCAAGTGGGTCTAGTGGAAATATCATTTACATTGAAAGTGATGGAACTTCAATATTAATAGATGCAGGCTTAAGTAAAAAACGGACTGAAATTCTTTTAAATAGAATTGGTAAGAATTTAAGAGATATTAAAGCTATTTTTATTTCTCATGAGCATGTAGACCATGTAAGAGGTATTGGAGTCATTAATCGTTGCTATGACACATTAATCTATGGAAATAAGGACACTTTAAGCTGTAATAAATTTAAAAAAACAACGGGTCTTATAAATCCAGATTCATTGAATTTTATAGAATCTGATGAAAGTATTATTTTAGGTGATTTAAAAATTACTGCATTTTCTACCAGTCATGACTCTATTAACTCTCAATTTTACATGATTGAGCATGAAGATAAAAAATTGGTATGTTTAACAGATATTGGTCATGTAGATTCTAAAACTTTATCAATAATTAAATGTGCAGATGTTTATTTAATTGAAAGTAATCATAATGTAGATTTACTTTTAAATGGAAACCGACCAGAATTTAATAAACAAAGAATCCTTAGTAAAGTTGGTCATTTATCTAATGAAGACTGTGGGAGTGTTTTATCTAATTGTATAGATGAAACTACACATAGTATTATATTATGCCATCTTAGTAATGATCACAACAATAAATCAATTGCACTTAAATCTGTTAAGAAGATTTTATCTGAAAATTGTAGTTTTTTTTCAAATTCTCTCAATATTATAGCTTTCACCCAAAAGGATGATCCTACTGATTTTATCAATGTTTAATAATTATTTGAATAATATAGATATTAGTAAAATAGATATTAGTAAATTTGTTAAGCTTAGTTAAATTATTTAAGTTATTAAAATTAGTTAGTAAAATTAGGTAAGTTAGATTAATCTATGTAAGCTAGTTAAGCTACTTAATTTACTTAAGTTAGTTAAGTTAATTAATTAGTTAAGTTGGTTAAGTTGGTTAAATTAGCTAATAGCTAAAATAACCTAAAAACTAAGATTAGGATGTATAACATCTATACCATCATCTTTTAAGATATCAAAAGATTCAATATTCTCGGTATGAATAGGATATAGTTTTTCAGGATTTATTTCACGAATCAAAGCTAATATCTCATCCCCACTCCCATGACCAGAAACATGCATGTGATGAATAGGAAGAAGATTAAAGTGATTTAACCAATTTTCAACTCGCTTAAAATCAATTTCCATCTCTTCATTAAAAGGTTCAGTAGCTGAATGAATATACAACCCATTTTCTGGTTTAATATCAATCAATTGATTAAGTTCAAAGAAATCACATCTAAAAATATATTTTTGAGGCTCTTCTTGTAAATCGGTGTAATTAATTACATTATCTCCTTCTAAAAACTCTCTTTCCCAAATATCATAATCACTTTTAAGCTCCAAATCACAAGAATCTAAAGTTTTCCAATCACCATCATAACAAACATAATGTTCACCAGAGATTAAACCTTGCTTTTTACGAGGAAAATAAACAACAATGTTAGAATCACTTAATTTAGGATATTTATCGTTTTCAATACTCTTTTCATCTTCCAATAGCTTCAACATATAAGCTTGTTTAGAATTAATAGCTAAAATCCTATCAGTATATTTTGCAACATTATAAAAAGTGATAAGTCTATCTAAATCCCTAATAGGATAATTAACAAAGATTAATCCATTATAATCTTTAATTAAATTAACAGCTTTTGTTTCAATATCTTCCTCATTTCCTTTACCATTCTCGTTAATTCTTGTTCCCTCACAAAGCATTATAGTAGGATTGAATTTATAAGATTCAGTAACAAATTTATCACTAAAACTTTTATTTCTACCATGAAAACGAATATCACCACTATAAACAATAGCTTCATCATCATTCTCTAAAAAATAAGCAGAAGAACCAGGAAGAGAATGATCAACAGGAATAGAAGTTACTTTAAAGCCATTAATATCAAAAGGAGAGTAAGGATCAATGCTTACTATATTTCTTTCAACCTTTGCTTCCTTACCAGTCAGTTTTTTATAACCTTCCCCTCTCTTTTTAGGAACATAATGAAAACTCTTCTTAAGATTCATAATCTCTCCAAATGAGGATTTACCAGTTTCTTCTAAAACTGAAAGGATAATTTCAGATTCTTTTCTCATAAAAATCGGAATATCACCACGGAGGTGATGGATATAAGCACAATGATCCATGTGTGCATGAGATAATAAAACACCATCAACAGAGGGTTCTTTAGAGCTTTCTAATCCACAATGTTTCAAATAGTCTTCTCTATAAATTCCCTTAATTTTAGGAAGCAAGCCCAATTCAACAAAATCCATAATTCCATTAAGTTTTCTAGGTTGTAAAAATTCTGAAAAATAATCTCCAGCTTTTGAAAAGCTCATACCAAAGTCTAAAAATAGAGAAGAAATATTTTTATTGTCTGAATTGGAAGAATCTTTATTATCAACAAGGATTTTATTCCCACCAATTTCATTTACTCCACCATAAAACTTTAATGACATATAAACACCACATATTAATTATTAAAAATATAGATTAAATTTTATATAATAAAATATAGTTATAGAAACATTATTAAGCTAAATATTAATTAAATATTAGGTAGTTATAGTATAAATAATATAATAATATAATCACAACAAATAACAAGATAATTACAACAATTAAATTTAATTAGCTATAAAAACAAATCTATAATAAATTATATATAATTAGATTAACATTTATCTAAGATTAATATTATTAAGATTAACATGTTTAAGTTTATTATTAAAGTTAATTTTATAGGTATACTATTAAAATATCAAATAAGAGGAATTTTATGACAAACACTACTGGAAAGATATTTTCTATAACAAGCTTTGGATCTAGCCATGGAAAAGCAATTGGAGCAGTTATTGATGGATGTCCAGCTAATCTAGAACTAAGTGAAAAAAATATACAAAAAGAACTTGATAGAAGAAGACCTGGAACAAGCTCCATTACAAGTCCTAGAAAAGAAAAAGATAAAATTCAAATATTATCAGGAATATTTGAAGGGAAAACTGATGGAACACCAATAACAGGAGTTGTATTTAATGAAGATAAACGTTCAAAAGATTATAGCTATCTTAAAAACACCCCTAGACCAGGTCATGGAGATTACACTTGGATTGAAAAATATGGAAACTATGATTATAATGGTGGAGGTCGTGGAAGTGGTAGAGTCACGATTGGTCATGTTATAGGAGGAGCTATAGCTAAAAAACTATTAGAACAATTTGGAATTAAAGTCATATCTCATGTTGTTCAAGTTGGAGATATAAAAGCTAAAACCGTTAATATGAATTTAATTGAAGAAAAAGCAAGCGAAAATCCTGTTCATTGTGCTGATCCAAATGCAGCTAAAGAAATGGAAGAATTAATATTAGAATATAAAAATAAAGGAGATTCAATTGGAGGAATTGTTGAAACAATAGCTATTAATGTTCCAGCAGGTCTTGGAGAGCCTATCTTTGGAAAATTAGATGGCGAATTAGCTAAAGCACTTATGGAAATTGGGTCTGTTAAAGGAGTTGAGATTGGTTTTGGATTTGATGTAGCTAATTCCACTGCTTCACAAATAAATGATGAATATTATATAAAAGATAATAATAGTGATAATAATATTAATAATATCAATATTGGAACTACTACCAACACTTCTGGAGGAATATTAGGTGGAATAAGTAATGGAATGCCAATTGTTACAAGGATAGCTGTTAAACCAACTCCTTCAATATCCATGTTACAAAATACAATTGATTTAAAAAATTGTGAAGAAACAAAAATTGAGATCAAAGGAAGGCATGATCCTTGTATATGTCCAAGAGTAACAGTTGTTAGTGAATCAGCTGTAGCTATTGTTTTAGCTGATCAAATGATAAGATCTGGCTTTATAAATCCTTCTAATTTAAGTCAAAATATAGATTAACAGCAAAATAATAGTAAAAATAAAAAATAATAAGAAAATAAGGAAAAAATAATAGGAAAAATAATAAGAAAAATAATGAAAATAAAAAATAATAATAAAATAATAATAAAATATATATTAAAATAAAAATCATTATATTAGAATAAATTAAATAAGCTTAAAATAAATAAAATAATCTTAAGATGAATTAAATAAGTTTAAGATGAATTAAGCTTTAAGATGAGTTAAATAAACTTAAAATAAGTTAAATAGACTTAAAAAATCAAAGGAATAAGAATGGTAATTGAAAAAATAAAAAAAACTATGGAAATGATGGATGGCGTTTTAAAAATAGAAAGGTTATCAAACGAAGATATAAAAGAAATAATAGATATTGAATCTAATCATGATAATGAACTAATACCTGTTATTAATGAAGGAGTAAAAGAGTGTTTTAGAAGAGATTTTTCTCTAGTTCTTTTTAAAAATAGCCATTTTAGAAATCCAACAAATCCAACACTAATCCTTACAACCGAAGATGGTAGAATCTTAGGTCATGATATATTTTCAAAGAAAGAAAAGGAAGAACTTAAAAATAATAAAGATGCTTATTTTTTAAGTGATGATTTTGTAATATATAAAGAAAATATTGAAAGTAAAGATTTTAATCCAAAAAAGCAATATTTCATTTTACCTCCAGTAGAATTTTCTGAATTAGATAACATTGAAATGATTGATAATGTTATATCTTCAAGTCCATCTGCACAAAGTGATTTTTATCTTAAAAAGAAGTATAATTTACCTGAAGATCCTAAAATTGCATCAATAATTGTTAGCTTTTCTTTAAAAAAATAATTTTCTTAAAAATAATTTTAATAAAATTAACTATAAAAATTAACAAAAATCGGCTTTGTAGAAATCCTAATTTTTTATATTTGAAGTTTCATTTTTTTTTTGAAAAATTTACTCTTTAATTTTCAAATAAACTATCCTTTTTTTTCTTTAAATTTTTATATTTTAGTTTATATTTAGTTATTTTGAAATTTAAGGATTAAAAAGATATAAATATTAATAATGAGAATATATATTATTATAAAACACAAAAATACATACTCTCCGTTTAATGATTTAATTTCAAGACAATTAAATCTTTTCGGATTTTAACTTTGAAAAGCCTGAAAAATTATATTAAAAAATTTAAAAATCAATGCATCACTGATTTAAATGAAAATAAACTTATAAATTTCATTATTTATACTTATAATTAATGCTAAAATCTGTTTAAAAAAGATCAACACAAATAAGCTAAAAAAAAGGATTTCTACAAAGCCAAAAATAATATAAAAAAAAAATAATAAAAATTAAAATATAAATAATAAAAATAAATATGGAGGAAAAAATAAAATAAGCCCTCCTAAAAAAAAATGTTTAATTATTGTTTTCTTCTTAAGCTGATTCCAAATATACTTATCAATACTAGTATAATAGCTATTATTGTTATTCCTGTTTTTTTCATAGTAGCTATTGCTACTGGATTATCGCTTGTTTTATTGCCATTACCATTAGTATTATTAGTTTTATTAGTATTGTTAGTATTATTAGTGTTGTTGGTGTTATTGTTGTTTTTGGTTTCAAATTCAGCAAATGCTAAATTACTAAAGTAATTTTCATTATCTGATAAAGCTGTAATCTTATGTTTACCAGGTGTAAGTTTAGAATTGGGTATATGGAATATTCCAACTCCATCAGAATCTGTTATCATAGATCCTATGTATTTACCATCTAATTCAACATCAACTTTATAATCTGGTATGGTATCACCATCTTCATCAACTACTTTAACAATCAAATCAACAGAACCATCCTTATTCTCATTAACAGTAACATTAACAAAGCTTTCACCTTTTTTAACATCAAAACTAGTGCTGTTAGTAAAACCTAAATATTTAATATCACCATTGAAATTAAGTACAACTGTAGTTTTTCCAGTGCTTTTGGGTTTATAAGTTAAATACCAGTAACCATTGGAATTAGTTTTCACTAAATGTTTTTTACCATCAATAGTAATTTCTAATTCACTATCAGCTATTGTATTACCTTCCTCATCGAGAAGAACACCAATTATAACAGTAGTTTTCCCTACTCTAAAATCACCTGAAATATCAATACTAGAATATGTAGCTAACTTAACAGTAAAGTTAGTATTATTGGTAAAACTAGTGTAATTATCATTACCTTCCCAAGTAACATTAATAGTAAATTCACCAGCATGAGTTGGAGTGTAATTAATATTCCAACTACCATTTTCAGCAGTTGTTACATTAAAGTTTTCACCATCAATAATAACAGTAATAGTAATATTAGCTATTGGATTACAATTTTGATCAGCTAAAACACCATCAATTATTATAGAATCTTCAACCTTAATATTACTAGGAATATTAATAGAAGAATTAACACCATTCTTAGCCACTAAAAAGCTAGTCACATTAGTAAAACTAGTATAATTCTCATTACCAACATAATTAACATTAACAATTATGTTTCCTGTGCGATTAGTTGTGTAATTAAGACTCCAACCACCAGTAGAATTAATAATAACATCATCATAAACATTACCATCAACACTAACACTTAAAATGTCAGAGCCATTACCAACATAACCAACAAACTGACCAGAAATAGTAACATTCTCGCCAATATTAACACTAGAAGGAACAACAATGAGAGTAGAATTAGTACTATTCCTTTCAACTTCAAAAGTAGTACTATTACTAAAAGCAGTATAATTATCATTACCACTAAAACTAACAATTATTGTTATATTGCTTGTCTTGTTAGTTGTGTAATTAAAATTCCAACCACCAGTACCATTAACATGGATGTCTGTGTAAAGATTACCATCAACAGTAACATTAACACCAACTGTACCAGTAAAATTATCCAACTGACCAGAAATAGTAACATTCTCACCAATATTAACACTAGAAGGAACAACAATGAGAGTAGAATTAGTACTATTCTTAACAACTTCAAAAGTAGTACTATTACTAAAAGCAGTATAATTATCATTACCACT
>NZ_JXMW01000021.1 GCF_002072215.1 Methanobrevibacter arboriphilus JCM 13429 = DSM 1125 | reverse complement strand
AATTAAAATGTTTAAGTTAAATATATTTGAAATTAAAATTTTTATAAAAGTTAAAAATATTATTAAATATAAAATGCTATTAAAATAAGCATTATTTAAAATAATTATTAATTTTTATAATTATTTAAAAAATCAAAGATTTCTTAATTTTATAAAAATAAAAAATTTTTATAATTATAATAAAAGTAATTATAATAAAAATTAGGACAAAAAATTAATAAAAATAAAATTAATAATATTAATAATATTAATAAAAATAAAAAAATAAAAATATTATAGAAATAATTAGTAAAAATACTAATAATATTAGTAGAAATGCTAATAGAGATACTAATATTAATATCAAAAGAGTATTAAATAGAATAAAATAAAAAATAGAATAAAATAGAGATTAAACTTAGAATCGAGGCATAAAATAAAATTTATAGATATTAACTAGAATAATATAGAATAATATAAAATAATATAGAATATTCTAGAATATTATTTAGAATATTAAGTAGAATATTAAGTAGAAATCAAATAGATAATAATTTAAATAATAATATTTATAAAAAGAAAAGGCAAAGGAAAAAGTAAAAACATTATTCTAATATTCTAATTAACTTACTTTCTCCTTCAACTTCTTTTAATTCATTTATTTTTTGAATAGCTTGTTGAATATTTTTCTCTTCAGTTTCATGAGTAACAATTATTATTGGGACTGATTCACTATCTATATTTGTTTTTTGTGTTATTGATTCAATACTTATGCCATTTTTATTTAATGTTCCAGTAATTGTTTGGAGAACTCCTGGTTCATCAACTGTAGTTAGGCTAATATAATATTTTGATACAACATCATCTATATTTTTCATTGATTTAACTTGAGATTCTACTGGACCATAGCTAATTCTTTTACTTTCATTAAATATAATGTCAAGACAATCACCAACAACAGCACTTGCTGTTGCCATCCTTCCAGCTCCTTGACCATATAACATAACAGGCCCTACGAAATCACCTATTAAATATATTGCATTAAAAACATCATTAACTGATGCTAGTAGATGATCTTTTTTAATAAAAGTAGGATGAACTCTAATTTCTAGTCCATCATTAGTTTGCTTAGCTATTCCTAATAACTTTATCACATAATCTAATTCATTTTTAGCAAATTCTATATCTTCAGGAGTTATTTTTGTAATTCCTTCAACATGGAATTTTTCTTGAGGAACATACTCTCCAAAACCAAGTTTTGTAAGCACAATCAATTTTTGAGCAGTATCATGACCTTCTATATCGAATGTAGGGTCAGCCTCAGCATAACCTTTGTCTTGAGCTTCTTTCAAAACATCTTCAAATTTTAATCCTTCTTCACTCATTTTTGTTAGAATGTAGTTAGCTGTACCATTCATAATTCCATAAATAGCTTCAAAACGGTTTGCAGATAAACATTCATTCAAAGGTTGAAGAACTGGTATTCCTCCTCCAACACTAGCTTCAAATGAGAACCGCACATTATTTTCATCAGCAGTACTTATTAGTTCTTCCCAATGCTTAGCTATAAGTGCTTTATTTGCAGAAACAACATGTTTTCCATTTTCCATAGCTTTTAAAACAAATGTTTTAGCGGGTTCATACCCTCCAACAAGTTCAATAACAATATCAATATCATCATTTTCCAAAACATCATTAACATCAGTGGTTAAAATACTTTCATCTATTTTAACTCCTCTATCAGTTGTAATATCTAAATCTGCAACTTTTCTAAGATGCACTGGTTTTCCACATTTTTTAGAAAGAATATCCTGATTTTTATTGAATATTTCTACTACTCCAGCACCTATTGTACCAAAACCAATAAGCCCTATGTTTATTTCACTTTTACTCATTAGATCTCCTCAAGTATAATATTTGATATTTAGTATTTGATATTGTATTTGATATTGATTATCTTTAATTTTCTAATTTCTTCTTAAATTATTAGATTTTTATAAATATTAAATTCTTATAAATTATTAATTTTAAATTTTTATAAATTTTAATTTTAATATTTAATTATTATTTATAATTCTATATTTATTTCTTAATAATTCTATATTTAATTCTTTATTATTTATAATTATGATTTTGAGTATGTTCTTCTTAAATGATTTTGTTAAAACACTTATCACTTTAATACTTAGCTATTTAAAATACTTATCACTTTAAATACTTATCTTTTTTAACAATATTCTTTTTAATTTTTTAAGGAATATTTTTAAGGAATACTTTCAAGGAATCTTCTTTTAAGGTATATTTTTCAATTTTATGTATTCATTTATAGATTCTCTTGTGGTTCCAACAATTAATCTATAACTTTCTTCTTTATTTTGACCTTTTCCTTTTAAAACACGTTCAACCTTTCCTTTTGCTATTATCCTTTCATTTTCAATAGCTTGCCCCGCATATGTATGAGTAAATGAAGAAATCTCATTAACTTTATTAATTAATTTTTCATTTCCATCATCAACTTCTAATACTTTTAAATCTTTAACTTTGTATGTAGCAGGATTATCAAATGATGCAATTGCATCTTCAACAACAGTTTCTACTTTAGCTATTCCAATTGGTTCATATCGGGTGTCTCCCCATTTACCTTCTATTTCGTCCCAATTACGAGTAGCTAAAATATCAAATAATGTACCTTCGATTATCCCTCTGTTATTTTTACGATCCTCATACCAACAAAATTCTTCTTTTGTTAAACTAGAATCTTTCATTCTTTTATTGTAAACTTTTTCCCAATATTCATCTTTTATAGGATTAAGAGTTATTTTCTTTATTTCGTTTTTTTTATTTGTTTTGATTCTTTTTTTTCCATCATCTACTCCAATTTTATTAATTTCAACTTCTTTACCTTTAAATTTTTTAAATGTTTCCATAGCTTTTCTGTGGTTTTCAAGACCATAAACCACAAAATCGATGTCTGAAACAGTATCTTTTTGAAGTTTTGGAAGAATAGAACCAGATATTCCAAGATTTTTATAATCTATTTCTGCCTTATAATGAAAAAAGTCAGCTATCTTTAATAATTTATTTATTAGCTGATTATTTGAAGGTTTTTCTTTTTCATCATTCATTATTTCATTTAATCTTTCTTCAGGTTTTATAATTTCTTGCACTTTGTTTTTTGGAACACCCATCATTTCCACTTGACTAATATCACAAAAATACAAATATTCCGGATGATATTTTCTTAAATAATCATAAGCTTCTTCTGATGTGACTTTTGAATATTTTTTTCCATCCTTTTCACGATCTCCATTTTCATCAGGGATATATCTTAAAAATGAAATAAATCTATCCTCTGGATGAATATAATTTGTAGATGCAAAGAAAAGATCATCTTTAGTATAAATGAAATCTCTAGTTCTAACTTTCATGAATATTGCCCCTTTTTTAAAATTTACTATCCCCTTTAAGTTTGCTAATTTATTAAATAGCGACTATAAGGAATAGATTATAAGAATAATATTTATTATAATAATAAATAATTATACTGAGTATAAATATAATTATATTAGGATTTTTATATCTTAGAATTTTTATATTTTAGAATTTTTATATTTTGATAATAATTTTTTTTATTTTAATAATTATTTTAATAATATAATTATATTATAATTATTTTTTTATATTATAATTTAATAGTATAATTATAATAATAGCTAAATTCATATACTATTTCATACTTTATTAAAATTACTAATCTTATTAAAAAGTTAATAGATAATCTTATTAAAAAGTTATAGAATTATTAAAAAATAGGATTAAAAAATTATAAGAATTTAAAACTTTTATTAAGAAAATAATGAAAATTTTAGTTATAGAAATTCTAATTAGGATATATGTGGAATTTACATGTTAATTACTCATAAACATCTTGAAGAAAGTATTGAATATGATGGGAGTCAAATAGAAGCTTCTTGGGCTTTTAAATCATTTGGAATAAAAGGTTCGAGCATAATAACTTGGATTGGCTCTATGAATATCACTCCTGATAATTTAAAGGACTTTGAAGATGTTGGTTTAGAAATAAAGTCAGATAAAATTATTAATATTATTGTAGAACACTTTGACGAGCAACCTGCTAATTTAAGGATTGCTTATATGCGTCAAAGATTATTGGTTGTTATATTAAAGGATATGTTGTCTAAAATGGGAATTGAATCTATTCGTAAAGGAGATGATATTTATATTGTTTCTAAAGCTAAACCCAAATCCAAATCCAAAAGTAAATCTTCAAATAGATTATCCAAAACTATTTATAAAAAACTTACAGTTTCAATAGCTACAATATCTCAAAGTTCTATGAAAATCCATTTAGGAATAAATTTAACTAGTGAAGGAACTCCTGAAGATGTTGAAACTATTGGAATACTTGAATTATTTGAAGATATTAATTTAAATAATATTAAATTAGACAATACTAATATAAATAAAACCAACTTAAATTATATTAGTTTAGATAATGCTAATATGAATGATATTAATCTAATTGATTTTATAAATAATATTGTTAAAAATTATATGGATGAATTGAATGATATTGAATTAGACATAAGCAAAACTAATTTATTGTAATATTTAATAAGTTTTTTGATAATTATATGTTATGATTGATAATTATATTATTGATAATTATATGTTTTATGATTTGTTTTATGTTTTAATTTGTTATTTTTGTTTTTTAGTAATTAATTTATTAGTTATTATATTATAATAAATGGAGTAAAAATTATGAAGATTATGATTAATGGAATTAATGCAGGTTTAAGATTTTCATCTGCTCATATTATCCCTGCCCATGCTTCTTGTGGGTTTATTCATGGACATTCTTATTTTGTAGATGTAGAAATTGAAGGTAATAGATCTGGAGACTATGATTTTGTGGTTGATTTTAAAGATGTAAAAAATTCTGTAAGATCTATATGTAAAAAATTAGATCATCGAGTTTTAATTCCAATTAATAATAAAAATATGAAATTTAAAGGAATAAATCATTTTGAAGAATTAGATTCAGATGAAAAAGAAGAATCAAAAGATTATCAAGATGAAGATCTAGATAAGTCTACAGATTCCGAGGATTATAAAGATTCAGATAAATCTGCAGATTCAGATAAATCTATGGATTCAAACAAATCATCGAATTCAGATGAATTATCTGTTCTTGATTTCTGCAATAAAGATTATGTGGAATTTATTATTAAAAATAAGGAGTATAAGTTCCCAATGGAAGACTGTGTCCTTTTACCATTAAAACACAGCTCTGCTGAAGAATTATCACAATATTTTGCAAATATTATATTTGAAGATTTAAAAGAGAAAGGTCATGAAATTGATTCTGTATCTGTCTGTGTAAATGAAGGAATTGGTCAAGGAGCTTTCTGTAAAAAGGAATGATTTAATGAAAGCACCTATAGTAGAAATTTTCTCGAGTTTTCAAGGAGAAGGGTTATGGATTGGCAAAAGACAAATATTTATTCGTTTTGCTGGATGTAATCTAAATTGCAATTATTGTGACACTAAGAATAGTCAAAATGTTAATAATGGAATCTTAAAGTCTGTTGAAGAAGTAGTTAAGAAAATTAAAGAATTAGAAACTCCAGATTTGCATTCTATTTCATTTACTGGAGGCGAACCTTTGTTATATTTTGATTTTATCAATGAAATAATCAGTCAAACTGATTTTAAAATTATGATCGAAACCAATGGCACATTGCCTGATTCTTTATCTAAAATTAATAATTTAAACTGTGTATCATTAGATTTAAAGCTTCCAGAACATTTTAATAAGGATTGGAATGAGGAAATATTTAATAATGAAATTCTTTCAATAAAGTCATTGATAGCTAATAAAAAAAACTTTTATTGTAAAATTGTAGTATCTCCTTCAACTAGTTTAGCTACTATAAAAGAATTAGGGGAAAAAATTCATAAAATATTTCCAAATGATAAATTTTCAATTGTACTTCAACCAGAAAGTCCTATAAAACAGTGGAAAAATAAATCAAATGCTTTTTTTGAGTTTTCAGAGTCTCTTGGTGAATATTTTAATGTTTTTATTATTCCTCAAACACATAAAATTCTTAATATTGAATGAATTTAAAATATAATAATATTAATTTAAAATATAGTAATACTAAGCTAGAATATAGTAATACTGATTTAGAATAGTGTAGTATTGATAATATTGTAAATATTGATTTGTATTATAATTATTTTTAATCAATTTATTATAAAATTTTTATTAACTTTTTATTAGGTATTATTAATTTTTATCATTTAATTTTTTATTATTTCTATTGTTTTTCTATTTATTATTTTTCTATTTATTTTATTTTTTTATTATTAATTACTTTATTAAAATGTTATAGATTGATTTTTTTTTATTATGGATTATTTTGTTATTATGGATTGTTTTATTATATATTATGCACTTATTTCATATAAAATTGCATGATTTTTAGAAATATTTATATTTTTTTAAATCTTGATTATATTTATTAAATATTATTACACTTATTGATAAAATTTGTTGATATTATTTATAAAATTGAAAATTAAACAAAAAATATTTATGATTAATCACAGATATATATAATCTAGATAACAAACAACAGAAGTTAAAAAATCTCTTATATAATATAAACTTTTATTTTAAGTTATCTAATTTTGCGTTATGTCTATAGAGGTGTATAAATGAAAGACAAAAGTGCCATAAACTTAAGAAAATCCATGGAAAGAGGATCTATAGAAAGTGAAACCAGAGTTTCAGAACATGTTGGTGACATAATGTCATTAGCTAAAAAAGAGGTCATATCTGTTCCTCCAACTACTAGTATAATAGAAGTCGCTGAAGTTATGGTAAAACAAAAATTCAGAAGAATTCCAATTACAGATCCTGGATCTCAAAAACTTTTAGGAATAGTAACTGCTATGGATATTTTAAATTTCTTAGGAGGAGGGGATAAATTTAATATAGTTGAAGAAAAGTATAATGATAACTTTTTAAGAGCTATAAATGAGTCTGTAAGGGAAATAATGACTCGTGATGTTATCTCCATGACAAACAAAGATTCAATCAATGATTGTATTAGCTTAATGTTAGAGAAAGATGTTGGTGCTCTTCCAATTTCAGATGAAAATGAAAAATTAGTGGGTATTATAACTGAAAGAGATTTTGTTTTGGCTATGGCAGGTGTTTTAACTGAAGAGCTAGTTGAAGACTTTATGAGTAACAATGTTATTACAACTACTCCTGGTACACCAATTGAAAGTGCTTCTAAAATAATGGTTAGAAATAAACTTAGAAGAATTCCAATTTTAGCAAAAGCTATAGAAGATACTGCTGTGCATAATGAGAAAGAAAGTCTAGAAGGTATTATAACTTCTAGTGATGTTTTAAAATTTTTAGGGGATAACGAACTATTTAGTAAAATGGAATCCAATAGTGCTCTTAGGGTTTTAGAAACTAAAATTTCTGAGATAATGGAGGATGAAGTTATTGCTGTTGAGCCATTAACTCGTTTAGGAGATTTGTGTGAAATATTAAGAGAAAAAGATATTGGTGGGGTCCCTGTTGTTAAAAATGGAGAGCTTTTAGGTATTATAACTGAAAGTGATATCTTAAAGGCGATTAAAAAGTAATTAAATAAGTATAATTAACAGATAATAGATTTTGTTCATTATTGAGAAATGTTGATATAAACCTTATTTAATTATAAGATTTATAATTAATAAATGTTATTTTATTAAAATCATTTATAATTAATAAAAAAAGGTTTATATTCTATTTTAAAATGGATTGTCCTGAAATTTAATATAATAAAATTGATATATTATGTAAAATTGGTATATTATGCAATTTTTAGCTTATATATAGATTTTAGTGCATGATTAATATTTTTATAAAATTTCGTATGCTTTGGTGATAAATATGCAAGTAAAAAACTTAATGTCTGAAGAGTTAGTAACTATTGATAAAGATCAAAATATTTGTGATGCTCTTAGATTAATGAAAAAACACAAAATATCAAGACTTCCTGTCACTAATCAAAATGAAAACAATGAAAAAGAGTTAGTAGGAATTATTGCAGAAAAAGATATTGCTACAAAATTAGGATCTTCAAAATATGGCAATTTAGCTCCTTCTCATTTTCATGTTTCTACAGTAATGGTTAAAGATGTTATTACTGTAGAAGATGATATGGATATTAATAAAACAGCTAAAATGATTCTTGAAAAGAATATTGGTGCAGTCCCTGTTACTTCTAATGGTGATCTAGTAGGAATAATTACTAAATCTGATTTTATAGATATTTGTAAAGGGAAAGCATATGAAAAAATATTAGTTACTGAGATAATGAGTAGTGAATTAATATCAGTCTCTTCTCAAGATAGGTTAGTTCATGCAAGAAGGGTTATAATGGATTCTAATATTGGAAGACTTTTAATAAACGAAAATAACGAACTTGCAGGTATATTAACCTCTAAAGACATAGCTAGGGCTTTAACTTCATTTAGAAAACATGTTCCAGATAAATATAAACAAGCACAAATAAAAAATATACTGGTTGAAGAGGCAATGTCTCCAAATGTCAATAGAATACTTTCAGATGCTAGTGTATCTGATGTTGCTAATGCAATGTTAGAAACTGGATATAATGGATATCCAATTGTGAATGAAGAAGATCAAGTTATTGGTATTGTTACTCAATCTGATTTACTTGGTTTAATTGTTGATTTAGAACTAGGAGGATAATTAACTAGTTCTTTTTTTCCTTTAGTTATTCTTTTTATTTCTTATTTTTTATCCTTTTTTGGCATTTTAATTAATTTTTAGTCATATATATAGCTATAGTTTTAAAAATTTAATTTCAATTAACTTGGACTAACTCAAACTAGTTTAGATCAGCTTAAATTAGTTTAAATTAGATTATATTAATTTAAATTAAATTATATTAGTTTAAATTAATTTAGATTAAATTATATTAGCTTAGATTAAGTTAGATTAATGGATTAACTTTGATTAGTTTAATCTGAATTAGTTTAAATAGTTTTAAATAACTTTAAATAAGTTAAAATAAGTTTAAATAGGTTTAAATAAGTTTAAATAATTTATTAAGGAGTTTTTAATATAGATTCAAAATTAAATTCAAATAATAGTCAAAAAAAGTCTAAAATTGCTTTTTTAGGTCCTAAGGGCACTTTCACTCATGAAGCTGCATCTATTTTAGAGGGTGAATTAGTTTCTTATTGTTCTATTCCTTCTGTTATGAGTTCTGTTGTTACTGATGAATGCTTTAAAGGTATAGTACCTATTGAAAATTCTATTGAAGGCCCAGTTGGTTTAACCTTAGATCTTTTAGCTCATAAAATTAATCTTAATATTGAAAGAGAACTGATTATACCAATTAGCCATAATCTTCTTGTTGATGAAGATAATTACAATAATATTATTGATATCAGTGATATAAAAGACGTATATTCTCATTCACAAGCATTGGCTCAGTGTCAAAATTATCTAGAAAACCATAATATGAAAACTCATTTCACTTTAAGCACTGCTGCAGCTGCTAAGTCTATAAAAGGTAAAATTGGTGTGGGGGCTATTGGAACATTAAAAGCTGCAGAATTATATGGTTTAAAAGCAATCGATAAAAATATTCAGGACATAAAAAATAATCAAACAAGATTTATTGTACTTTCTAAAGATCAAACTGAAATTTCTGGTAATGATAAAACTTCAATTTTATTCTCTCTTTTTGATGATAATCCTGGGGGGCTTCATGATATTTTAGGAATTTTTGCAAAGAATAATATTAACCTTACTAAGATTGAATCTCGCCCTTCTAAAGAAGGACTTGGTAAATATATATTTTTTGTTGATTTTGAAGGCCATAAAAATGAAGATATTATTGAAAATATCTTAAATACTATTGAAGAAAAAGTATCTTATTTAAAAATATTGGGTTCTTATCCAAAAGTAAATCTTGGACCAAAAGTAAATCTTGGATAAATTATAAATAAACTAGTTTACATATAATTAATTCATATAATTAAAAGTTTAAATTATTATATAAAATTTGTTATAAAAATGTATATTTACTATAAATATATTTATTGATTTTTTATAAATATATATTAATAAAAATATATATTAACAAAATAAATATTAAATGTGTTATAATAAAATAATAAATTAAATAAGATACTAATGTATTATAATAAGAATTAATATAATTAAGTTAATATTTTAAATATTATTTTTAGAAAAAAGCCTTATGAGGTGGATAATATTAATCAAGATAAACAAAAGCTTTTACAGATTATGCAAGAGCTTAAAAAAGATTATGAGGCAGGAAATATTTCTGAAGATAAATATAAGTATTTATCTAATGAATATTCTAATAGAATAGCTAATCTGGATGCTACAAATAGAATAAGGTCTATGCAAGGTAGAAAAAGTGATGAAAAACTTAAAACTCATTCTGTTCAAAGAAGCATGGCTGAAGCTAGTAAAAAAGAAGATCAAGATCTTATTAACAAATATGTAGTAAAATCAAAAGATGATAAAAATATAAAAGAAACTGTTCCAGTTTCTAATAAAGGAAAATATGCTATTTTAGCTGTTGTATGTTTAATCGGTGCTTTTCTAGTTGGAATAAGCTTTGGATTGTTCACTAGTCCTCAAACAGCTATTCCTGCTGCTTCTGTTATGGTTGATGATAATGCATTCCCTGATTTTTTAGCTAATGCTACAAACATTACTTCTGATAATAGTAGTATTCAGACTACTACTGATGTATCTGTTGATACTAATTCTTCTAGTGATGGGTCTGATTCTGGAGATTCTAATGATGATTCGGATAGTGGCGGCAATGGTAATGATAATGGGGACAATACTGATTCTGGAGATTCTAGTGGCGGAAATTCTGGTAATTCTGAATCTAAAACTTCTAATTGATCTATAACACCAAAGAATTAAATGGGTGAATTAATGAAAAAATATATTTTAGGTATCATACTTGTAATAGCTGTTATTTTTGTATCTGGTTGTATCACTTCATCTAGTGATAATTCTGGTGTTAATGGAACAGAACCTCCTAAAACTCTGGCTAAAAATGGTGTTTTGATTAAATATCCTGGATCTTGGGTTGTAGCACAATCTGATGTAAATAATTCTATAATAGCTGTTGCAGATCCTAAATTTAAAGATTCTGTAACTGGATTTAGTAGTGTTAATGTTAATATTCAAAAAAAAGAGCTTCCTTCATCTTTGGATACTTACTTTAATCAAACATACTCTAAACTATTTTCAAATTCGAGTTACACTCCAGTTGCTATAGGAAACACATCTATTGGCTCATATAATGCATTAGAAGCTGTTTACACTCAAGAGGCAAATGAGTCAATAAAACAACATAGGGCAATTTGGATAGAAAATAATGGTGAAGTTTTTGTTATTCTATGTACAGCTCCTCAGGAAGATTTCCAAAATCAAATTAAAAACTTTGATTTTATATTAAATAACTTTAAAATAACTTAAAAGATTTAAGATAACTTAAAAACTCATAATTATCGTTTAAATTTATTATATTTTTAACTTTAATTTTTTAAATTTTAGTTTTTAAATTTAGTCTTTGATCTTTAATTTTAATATTTAAATTTGATCTTTTTAGATTTAATCTTTAAATTTAATCTTTAAATAAACTTGATCTTTAAATTTAATATTTAACTTGATTTTTAGATTTAATCTTTGACTTTTATATTTAAATTTAATTTTTAGATTTAATTATTTTTAATAATTGATATTTTTCAAAACTTAATCATAAAAAATTAGCCTTGAGGGTTTAAAATGAAAATTATATTATGTATAACTGGAAGTATAGCTGCTACTGAATCAATTAAATTAGCTAGAGAATTAAGAAGACAAAATTTTGAAGTTAAAGCATTTATGAGTGATGCTGCTACACAGATAATTCATCCTAATTCTATGGAGTTTGCCACTGGTCAAAATGTTGTTCTGGATCTCACTGGTCAAATAGAACATGTTAAATATTCTCAAGCTGATTTAATATTAGTTGCTCCAGCTACTGCCAATGTTATAACCAAATTTACGTATAAAATATCTGATAATCCTATTAATTCACTTCTTATAACTGCTCATGGTCATAACACCCCTATTTTATTTGTTCCATCTATGCATGACTCTATGTTTAAATCAATTTCAGATAATATTAATAAGATTAAATCAGAATCTGATTATAATAAATTAAATTTTGTAAATCCTAGAATAGAAGAAGGTAAAGCTAAATTTCCAAAGATTACTGATATTGTATTAGAATCTAAAAGATTGATTAGTTTAAATAAGAATATAGCTGAAAGTAATAAAAATGAAGATTTTATAAATGAAAGAGATGATGAAATTTCAAATATAAAAAGTAAAAAAGTTTTAATTACTTTAGGTGGAACTTATGAAGCTATTGATCCTATAAGGGGTATAAGTAATAAATCTTCTGGAAAAATGGGATTAGAATTAGCTAAAGAGGCTTATTCAAGAGGTTTAGATGTTAAAATTATAGCTGGAATAGTGGATGTGGATATACCTAAATGTTTGGATGTGACTTATGTTGAATCTAGTGAAGAAATGAATAAAAAGACAAAAGAATTAGTAAATGAATATGATATTTTTATAGCTACTGCTGCTGTTTCTGATTTCGCTCCAATCAATAAAAAAGATTCTAAAATATCTTCTTCAATCAACCTATCTCTAGAATTTAAGAAAACTGAAAAGATTATTAAACAGATAAAACAAATAAACCCTAATATATTTTTAGTAGGTTTTAAAGCTGAATATAATATTTCAAATGATCAAATGATAGATTTAGCTAAAAAACAAATGAAAGAAGTGGGTACTGACTTAGTTGTTGCTAATGATGTTAGTATTGAAAATTGTGGATTTGGTTCTGATAATAACCAAGTTTTACTGATTGATAATGATATTCTCGAACTTCCAGTTTGTTCTAAATCAGAAATAGCTGAAATAATATTTGATAAACTAGAAAAAAGATTTTTAAACTAAAAAGATTTTTTAAACTATAAAAAAAAGTTTGAATAATATGATTTTAATCAGTATATTTATATTATAATATTTTTAATAGTATTATTTTTAATAGTATTTTTAGGTTGATTGTATTGGTTTTATTACGATTATTTATTGTAGTATTTTTATAGTAAACTTTATTATGGTGAACTTACAAATAATATATTAAAATATATTAATAATAAATTATAATGTAAAATTATAATATAATACTATAATATAATACTATAATATAATACTATAATATAATAATATTATGTAATCTAATATAATAATTAGGTAATTTTATAATATAAAATTAGATAATTTTAATTAATAGTTTTAATATTTTTTTATTTTATTGTTTTTGTAACTTATATTTAATAATTTCAGATTTGAATATACTATATTTGAATATACTATATAATATAAATATACTATATAATATAAAATCACTGTTCTATTAATTTTTTCAATTTTTGTAGAAATTTTTTAGAATAAAATTAAATAAAGTTATGAAGCATTAATTATAGAAAACATTATATATCTGTAAAATACATAAATATTATTACTTAGATTGAACATGTTAAATTGATTTAGATTAAATTATGTTAATATGTTTATTCATTCCTAAGGTTTGTGAATATATCTAATTAAAACTATGCTAATTTTATAATATAATATTTAATTATTATCAAATTTTTTATTAAAAATTGTTTACAGGTGATTTTTAGCTTTATTTTTGAAAAATAATTTTAAAAAATAACTTTAACTTATAACTTTAAATTAATTATCCGTATTGTTAAAATTTATATTAATTAAAAGTTATATTAATATTAATTAAAACTTATATTGATTATTATTTATATTAATTATTAAAATTCATATTATATTATTAAAATTTATATTATAATAATTCAAAATAAAAATTATTGTTTAATAGAATTATTATCATTAAGAGGTGTTATTGGATGAATAATAAAAACACATTAGATACATTAGAAGGCACTACAACTGTAGGTATTACATGCACTGATGGTGTTGTCTTCGCTAGCGAAAGAAGAGCTAGTATGGGAAATTTGGTAGCTCATAAAGTCGCGGAAAAAATATTCAAAATTGATGATCATATTGCAGCTACAATTGCAGGATCTGTTGCTGATGCACAAAGTTTAATGAAAGTTATAAGTGCGGAAGTTTCATTATATAAAATGAGAAATGGTGAGAATATTAGCATTGAATCTGCTTCAGCTTTAGCTGCAAATATTTTACACTCTTCTCCATTGTATGTGCAAACTTTACTTGGTGGAGTTGATGAAAATGGAGCTTCAATTTATTCTCTTGATCCTGCTGGAGGAATGATTAAGGATTCATTTATATCTACTGGATCTGGTTCTACTTTTTCCTATGGTGTACTAGAAGACAGAGTAAAAGAAGATATTACTGTTGAAGAGGGTGTTGATGTAGCTATTAGGGCTATTAGATCAGCTATGGAACGGGATACTTATTCTGGAAATGGTATTTTAGTAGCTACTGTTGATAGTGAAAAAGGCTTCGAAATGTTATCTAAAGATATTGTTGAAGCAAAATTAAAAGAGATTAGTTAATTTAACTAATTTTACATTTTTTATTTATTAAAACTTATTTTATTAAAATATGTGTATATTGGAAAATACTTGAGCAAACAAAATATTATTTGTTAAAGACTGTTTTCATGAAAATACATTTTTTACAAAATTTAAATTAAAAATTCTTATAATATTTTTAATATTTATAATACTAATATTTCATTTCTAGGAATTTTTAGAAATTTCTAGAAATCATTTTTACATATAGTATTTCATATTAATTAAACATTTTAAAATACATAAATTTCAAAAATCATATAATTTTAGATTATATTTCAAATTTTTGAATTATTTTTGAACTATTTAATTATTTGGGATAATATAAAATTTAGAATAATATAAAATATTTAGAAAGGATAATATAAAATATTTAGAATTTTTAGATAATTTTTGTTTAAATCAAGATTTTTACACATCTTATTTTTCAAAGTGATTATATGACTTCAGAGATTCTTGAAGAAATCAAAAAAACAATCGTACAAAGACTTCCTGAAAGAGTGCAAGTAGCTAAAGTTGAATTTGAAGGTCCAGAAGTTGTTATTTATACAAAAAATCCAGAAATAATAACTGAAAATGGAGATTTAATTAGAAATTTAGCTAAAGACCTAAGAAAAAGAATCATAATCAGATCTGACAAATCAGTACTTTTAGATCCTGAAAAAACAATTGACAAAATACATGAAATTGTACCAGAAGAAGCAAAAATTACAAATATCTATTTTGATGAGGTAACTGGTGAAGTTGTTATTGAAGCTAAAAAACCAGGGCTTGTTATTGGAAAATATGGAGTAACTTCTAGAGAAGTTGTTAAAAATACTGGTTGGGCTCCTAAAATATTAAGAACTCCTCCAATATCTTCTGAAATTATTGAAAGGGTTAGAAATACTCTTAAACATAATAGTAAGGAGAGAAAAAAGATATTACAAGATCTCGGTACTAGAATACATCAAGGTTCAAAATATGAAAATGAATGGGCAAGATTAACTTCTATGGGAGGATTTAGAGAAGTTGGTCGTTCATGTATGTTACTTCAAACACCAAATAGTCGTGTTCTTCTTGATTGTGGAGTTAATGTTGCTGGGGATGAAAAAAGTGCATATCCATTCCTTAATGTTCCAGAATTTTCCTTAGCTGATCTTGATGCAGTAGTAATTTCACATGCTCATTTAGATCATACTGGATTTTTGCCTTATCTTTATCATTATGGTTATGAAGGCCCTATTTATTGTACTGCTCCAACTAGGGACTTGATGACACTACTTCAACTTGATCATATTGATATTGCTCATAGAGAAGATGATCCTCTTCCATTTAATATTAAACATGTTCAAAAAAGTATTAAACATACAATAACTCTTGATTATGGTGAAGTAACTGATATTTCTCCTGATATTCGTCTTACTCTCCATAATGCTGGACATATTCTCGGTTCTGCAATGTCTCATATGCATATCGGTGATGGTCAACATAATATGGTTTATACTGGGGACTTTAAATATGAAAGAAGTAGACTTCTAGAACCTGCTACAGCTAGATTTCCAAGAGTTGAAACTGTTGTTATGGAAAGTACTTATGGTGGTCATGAGGATGTTCAACCTTCAAGAAATAATGCTGAAAAACAGATGATGAAAACTATTTATAAAACTCTTAAGCGTGGAGGAAAAGTTTTGATTCCTGTTTTTGCTGTTGGAAGAGCTCAGGAATTAATGATAGTTTTAGAAGAGTATATGCGTCATGGTATGATAGAAGAAGTTCCAATTTATATTGATGGTATGATTTGGGAAGCTACAGCTATTCATACTGCAAGACCAGAATATTTAAGTAAAGATCTTAGAGATCAAATATTCCACATGGGTAGAAATCCATTTATTTCAGAATCTTTCCATAAAGTTCAAAATGTTAATGAAAGGAAAGATATTGTGGAAGGTGAGCCTTGTATTATTCTTTCAACTTCTGGTATGTTGACTGGTGGTAATTCTGTTGAATACTTTAAATGGTTGAGTGAAGATGAAAAAAGCACTCTTATATTTGTTGGATATCAGTCTGAAGGTTCTCTTGGTAGAAGAATACAAAAAGGATGGAAAGAAATTCCTTTAAAAGAAGAAGGTAAGACTAAACTTTATAATGTTAAAATGGAGATTAAAACTATTGAAGGTTTTAGTGGTCATTCTAATAGGCGTCAATTAATGGAATATGTAAAGAAACTTTCTCCAAGACCAGAAAAAGTTATAATGTGTCATGGAGATGCATATAAAACATTAGATTTAGCTTCAAGTGTTCATAGAAGTTATAAAATTGAAACTAAGACACCACTTAATTTAGAATCTACTAGAATTCAATAAATGACTCTTAATATAATAGTTTTTTAATATAATAATTATAAATAATATGAAATCAATAAATATTCGTGTTATAAGAATATTCATATAATAGATTTTCATATAAACTTTATAATAAATATATTGAAAAATATTAATCTATATTTAATTTTTTAAATCATTCTAATAAATAGTTTTAGGTTGATATAAAGGTATTGAGTTGATATATAGGTATTGGGTTGATATATAGATATTGGATTGATATATAGATATTAGGTTGATATAAACATAAGTATTATATTAAAATTGAGTTATTATATATTTAAGTCTATATATTAAATTTAGGTTAGTTAAGTTTAGATATATAGATATAATTAAATTTAGACATGATTAAGTCTGATATAATTAAGTTTTAGATATCGTTAAGGATAAATATAGTTAAGTTTTTTATATAAATATTTCAATCATTAATTTATTTTAGAAAAATGGTGAGTAAATGGTTACCTATTCCGATTCTGGAGTTGACATAGATCTTGAAGAAGTTACAGTTGCCAAATTGGCAGAAAAATTAAAACCAACCTTAAAATATAGGGATATTATAACTGAAAGTGGGCATTTTGCAGCTTTAGTTAAAATTGGCAATCGTGGAATTGCAATGAGTACTGATGGTGTTGGCAGTAAAATATTAGTAGCTAAGATGATGGAAAAATATGATACTATTGGTATTGATTGTATTGCGATGGTTGTAAACGATATACTATGTGTAGGTGCAGAGCCAATAGCTTTAGTTGATTATCTAGCTGTTGAAGAACCTAATCCTGAAATTGCTGAAGAAATTGCTGAGGGCCTTGCTCATGGTGCAAAACTTTCAAACATAGCTATAATTGGTGGAGAAACAGCTTCACTTCCAGAAGTCGTGAATGATTTTGATCTTGCTGGAACTGGAATTGGTTTTGTTGATCTTGATAAAATTATAACTGGTGCAGATATTTCTGATGGAGATATTCTTATTGGTATTAGAAGTAGTGGTATTCATAGTAATGGTTTGAGTTTAGCTAGAAAAGTTCTTCTTGAAAATAATAAATTTGATATTAATGATCCTTTACCAAATGATCAAGATACTACTATTGGAAAAGAGTTATTACGCCCAACAGAACTATATGTTAAACCAATTATTAATTTACTTGAAAATAATCTTAATATAAAAGGTTTAGCTCATATAACTGGTGGTGGATTTAATAATCTTAAAAGATTAAATAAAAATGTTGGTTTTGACATAAATAACCTTCCTGAACCTCAAGAAATTTTTAAATTAATATATGATCAGGGAGTATCTTTAGAAGAAATGTATAAAGTATTCAATATGGGTATTGGTTTTGTTGTAATTGTTTCTGAGGAAGATGCAGATAAAGCATTAGATAATTTAAAAAATAATTGTGAATCATATAAAATCGGTAAAGTAACATCAGATTCCAATAAAGTCAAAATTACAACTTTTAAATCTAATGAAATTGAATATTAAAAATTAGTTAAATTGAAATAAATTGGTTTGAAAATGTTATTTATAATAATTTGATTTGAAATATATTATTTAAAATAAATTAGTTTTAAATATATTGAAATTTGAAATATATTAATTTATTCATTTTTAGCTATTTTATTAATTATAACTACTTTAAAAATATTATTATTTATAATAAGTATTATTTATTAATTATAATAAAATATTATAGTAAAAATATTAAAATAATAAGTATATTAATAATGATTACTTATGAGAAATATTATTTATAAGAAGGAATATTATTTATAAGATAAGAAATTTAAAATATTTAGGGTGTTTTAATGATATTAACAGCAGAAAAAGAAAAATCACTTTTAATAGCAATATTAACTAAACTGGGCTTGAATAAAGAAGATGCTGAAATTGTAGCTGATGCTACTTTAGATGCTGATTTAAAAGGATTTACTTCTCATGGAATTGGAAGATTCCCTCAATACATTCATGGTATTGGAAATGGTAATATTAAAACCGATGGAGATCTCACAATTGAAAGAGAAACCGATGCTATGGCTCTTGTAAATGGTAATGGTCTTTTTGGACAACTAGTTGCTCATAAATCTATGATGTTGGCAATTGAAAAAGCTAAAAAAATGGGTATAGCGGCTGTAGGAACACATAATTCTAACCATTTTGGAGTTACTGGATATTATTCTGATTTAGCTATAAGGAATGATGTTATAGGTATTGTTACTGCTAATACTGAACCAGCTATTGCTCCTTTAGGAGCAAATAAACCTATGATTGGAACTAACCCAATTGCTATAGGAATCCCTTCTAAAGATACATATATTGCTGTTGATATGGCTACTTCTGCTTCAGCTAGAGGAAAATTATTAGAATCTTTAAGAAAAGGTAAAAAGATACCTGAAGGTGTTGCTTTAGATAGTGAAGGTAATCCTACAACAGACCCTGCTGAAGCTTTGAAAGGATCTATATTACCATTCGGTGCACATAAAGGATATGCTTTAGCTTTTATGATTGAATTAATGACAGGAACTTTGGTTAATGCTTCTGTTGGAACTGGAGTTAAAGGAACGGCTAATCATACGCAAAAATGTACTAAGGGAGATCTTTTCATAGCTATTGATCCTTCTAAGTTTGTTGATCTTGATGAATTTAAAGAAAAAAATGAAGAGTTTGTTACTGAAGTTCGTGAAACTGGGGATACTTTTATTCCTGGTGATCTTGAAGTGAGAAATATTGCCGAAAATGAAAAATATGGATTAGCTGTGGATAAAAAATTATATGATAATTTAAAGGAAATTTGTGATGGTTTAGATATTGATATTAATGAATATATCTCTGAATAATTTGGAATATATTTATAAATTTTTTAGTTATAAATTTTCTTAATGATTATTAAATTTAATGATTATTCATATATTACTCTTAATAATTATTTCTATTATTATTCCTATAATTATTTCTATTATTATTTCTATTAATCATTGGTATTATTAAACTAAATTATTTCATATTTTAATTGTTTTAAACTATATTACATAACATTTAAAATTATTTTAAACTTAAATTATTTTATATTTAATATATAAATTTAAAATATTCATATTTTTTTATAAATGAGGTTTTTTAATTGGATAGTAGTGAAGCAGTTTATCAAGGATTGAAATCAGCTGGAATTAATTTTATTGTTAGTGTTCCTTGTGTAAATCTTGGAAAAATACTTGAAATAATTGATGAAGATGAAGATATAATTCATGTTCCAGTTACAAGAGAAGAGGAAGGGCTTGGAATATGTGCTGGAGCTTATTTCGGAGGTAAAAAAACTGCTATTTTAATGCAGAACTCTGGTCTTGGCAACTGTGTAAATGCTTTAGGATCTCTTTATCAGCTATATTCTTTGCCAATTGTAATGATAATGAGTCACAGAGGAACTGAAGGAGAACCAATTGTGGGTCAAGTTCCAATGGGTAAAGCAACTCCAAAAGTATTGGATGCAATGGAATTAGAATATTTTAATCCTAAAAATCCCACTGATGCAAAAGGTATTATATCTAAATCTTGGGATTTGTCTGTTGATAAAGGATCTCCTATTTCAATATTATTAGATATAAACTACTGGTGATTTTTAAACAAATTATAAATATTAAATAAATTTTAAGGATTCCTTATTATGAAACGTTTTGATGCAATATTAGATATAATGAAATATGTTGATGATGAGATTATTGTATGTAATATTGGATTTCCTTCTAGAGAGCTTTTTGAAATTAAAGATAGGTCCAAGAATTTTTACATGTTAGGATCAATGGGGCTTGCTTCTTCTATTGGCCTAGGCTTAGCTATTGCTAATGATAATTCCAATACCAATGAAAAAGGTACCAATGCAGATGGTTTTAAAAAAAATAAAGAAAAAATAATTGTTTTTGATGGTGATGGCTCTGTTTTAATGAACATGGGCTCATTAGTCACAATTTACAATCAAAATCCAAAAAACCTCATTCTGGTTGTTTTTGATAATGGATGTTATGGATCTACTGGTAATCAGTGTACTTATGCACAAAATATTGATCTTTTAGAAGTAGCTAAAAGCATTGGTTTTAAAAATTGTCATGATTATAATGATATTGATTTTGAGGATATTTTACTTGATGAATGTGAAGATCCTGTTTTTATCCACTATAAAATTCTTCCAGGAAATGCTGATTCTCCAATTATAGATTTTAGTCCTGAAGAAATTAAAAATAGATTTATGGATTCATTAAATACCAACAATCATTAATAATTTGTAAATTTTATATTATAAACCCTTAATTTTTATATTTTGTTGTTATTGCAACTATTATAGTTTGAGACTTATTTTTTGTTATGTATTTTTCTTTCCAGTTTTTTGTGAATGATTCTCTGTCGATGATTTTATAGTATATCGTAGTGAATCGTTCTGTTAAAAATTCTATATTTTTAATATAAACTCTGTAAAATTCTAGTTTTAGTGTTTCCCGCCTTGTTCTATAGATTGAGATTAGCTTTCTCAATGACTTTTAAACTCAATTTAAGGTTTTTTATTTTATTTCAGCTGTTTTTAAATAATTTTTTAAATTTTTAGATTTAATAATATATCCAGTATATCCATTTATAAAATAACACTAATTTTAATTAAAAATCTTATTAAAAATTATCAATTAACATTTTAACTAATAATATTAATATTATCTAATAAATTAAAATATTACTTAATAATGTTAATTTATTAAAAATATTGTTTTTATGAATTTAATTCTTTTTCTATTTCTTCTAGAGACTTATTTTTTGTTTCAGGAATATAAAGTTTAACAAATATTAGTGCTAATAAGCTAAAGACTGCAAAAATTCCAAATAATACAGACCCTCCTAAATTATTTATAATATATGGAGAAAATTGCACTACTAAAAACGCAGATAACCAGTTTACTGCAGCTGCAAATGACATACCTATTCCTCTGAAGTTATTTGAAAATATTTCTGAGTTAATAACTCCAAGAATAGGTGCAAACGATGATGCATAAAATATAACATACATTAAAATAGCTATTAGTATTAAAATATTGTTTTGACTAAAACTAAAAGCATAAGTAAGATATAATAATGTTATTGTCATCCCTATTGCTCCATAAATAAGCAATATTTTACGACCTTTCTTATCAATTAACCAAAGTGCAATGATAGTAGCTGAAAAATTCACAAAACCTATTAAAATTGATTGTAATAATGCATTTTGTGATTGAATTCCTATATTTTCAAATATCATTGGAGCATAAGTTATAATCGCATTTATCCCTACAACTTGCTGAAAAATAGCTAAAAGAAGCCCTATTAATATTATCTTTCTAATGTTACCTTTTAAGAAATATTTAAATGATATTTTATTTTTTATAGATAAAGATTCTTCGATGTTATTTATATATTTTTTAGCTAATTTTTTCCCTTCTATTTTTTCAAAAACATTTTTTGCTTCTGATTTTTTATTATTAATTACTAACCATCGTGGACTTTCAGGAAGATAAATGGTTGAAAGCACCATATATATAATACTGAAAATAAAGGGAACTAATAACATATATCTCCAAGAATTGGTTATACCTATTAAAAAATAGTCAAAAATATAAGCTAAAAGAATACCAATAACAATGGCAAATTGGCTGAGAGAAACGAGTTTTCCTCTAATTTTTGGAGGGGATATTTCTGAAATATATAATGGTCCTAAAAATGAAATTGTTCCAACAGCTATTCCTCCAATAAAACGATAAAATATTAATGACAATGGGGAGGTAGATAATGCACTACCTATTGAGGAAATAGTGAATAGTACTGAAGTTAAAATTAATGTTTTTTTTCTACCATATTTTTCTGATGAATAGCCTAATATCATTGATCCTATAATACATCCAATAGTAAGCGAGCTTACTACTATTCCTATTCCAGTATCATTTAAACTAAAGATACTCTGGATTTGACTAACTGCTCCTGAAATTCCCGCGATATTTAAACCGCAGACTATTCCTCCAGTCATTACAATAGATATTATCCAATATAAATGTTTATAGTTTGTCATGGAACTGATATATACTATTTCAACTAAAGAATATTTTATGCAACATATATTAGTTATTTGTTATTAATTAAATTGTTTTTCTAATTAAATATAACTTTTTAATTCATATAACTTATATCTTTTAAAATTTTAATAGTAAACTTATATAAAATTTATATAAATTTATAATAAAACAATAATAAAAATCATAAAATCATAATAATAAAATTCAAATAAAAATCCTAATAAATTATAAACAAAGTAAATTAAATAAAAAGAAGTAATAGTAAATAATTAAAAATAATATTAATAATAGAAATAATAATAAAAATAATTTTAATAATTAAAAATAATATTAACAACAGAAATAATAGTGTATAAAAAATAAAAATAGTTTTAATAAAAATAAGCTATTAAACTTTAAATTTACTTTTAAAGATGAATAATAATTTATTTATAAATAATCTAAAAATAATACTTTTTTATCTATCATATTTAGCATAAAATCCATCAGTATCTGCATAAATTGCTTTAAAACCGTATTCTTCTGATTTTTTCATTGTTTCTTTTATATAATCTCTTCCCCATGCAGTGATAGATTCGGCACATTCCATAGAATACCATCTAAATCTCGAAAATCCATAAATTCCATACATAGTATTTGCAAGTCGTTTCAATGCATCTTGCTGTACTTTCAATATTCTTTTCTCAGTAGGATCATCAGTTTCTTTCATCTGTCTTTTTATTTTTAATCTTTCACTAATTACATTACCTATTACAGAAGGAATGAATCCTTTTGGAGTTTTTGCAAATTTATTATCATATTCAGGAGATATATTGAATTTGTTTTCATCTTCATCTGTTTCTTCTTTATAAAGATAATTAGCTATATTATAATCATCACCTAAATGTTTTTTTAAAAGAACATCTGGAGAAACATTTTTTGAAATTATTATACTAGGATACAGACTTCTAAAATCAAATTGTACTAAATTATCATGTAATCCTTTTTCTGGTTCTTTTACATAACCTCCTACAGCACTTTCTGATCTTCTTGAAGAAAATTCTCCTCCAGTCGGTTTATTTGGAACAAGCTCGTTGTCTTCATATGCTTTTCGTACTAAATACCATTCAGCTTGTTGTCCTGTTGCCATACGAGTTAAATCAAAAAATGGCTGCCCTACAATTCGAGTTAATTCTAAGCTAAGAGGTAATGTTTCTTCAGCTATCTTTAAAGTAGATACAACATCATCTAATGAATAATTAAATAAGTTTGTTAATTCTTCTCCACCATTATCCCAAAATTGATAAATTCTATCTCCAGGCACTTCAATCTTTTCTTCACCAAATAACTCAAAATAAACTCTTTCTAAAGTATATCTATCTAAACTGATATATCTTCTCATAACTAAGTATAAATCAACATGTATAAGTCCTTTAAAAGAAGCAGCATTTGCATAACCTCTTCTTAAGAATTTCACTCCTGAACCATCCATTCCAAAATCAAGGTTTATGTTGTAAATTCCTGCTCTATCTTTAAGATAAGGAAAATCAAAATTATCAGAATTATATCCTACAATAATGTCTACATTATTATTTTTAACAAGTTCTACAAATTTTTTTATCATTTCTTCTTCTGAGGAAACAGTTTCTACAAAATCTAGTTCTTTTCCTTTTGTAGAGATTACTTTTTTAACCTCAAAATTACTTGAAATACCAATCATTATTATTTCGTCTTTTTTTGAATTTGGCATTCCATCAGGGTTTCTAACTTCTAAATCAAAACTTAATATTCTTAAATTTGGAAATTCACTATCTATTGTTTTAGGAGACTTTTTTAATTTCATTATTTCTAAATTTGAATCTTTAGATTTAATACTTGGAAAAGAAGGGATTGTTTCTCCAGAAAGTTCTATTTCTGACATTGGGAAAATATTATTATCAATAAGATATCTTCTATAAAAAGGGATGTCATGTTCTCTTATATCATCAACAGATTCAAGATCTCTTATTGTTTCCCTTATTTTTGGAACATCTTGAGGATGTGTAAATGTTACTTTTAAAAATTCACCTTTAATTTGAAATTTCTTTTTATGAACCTTTTCAATCTTTTTAAGTTTAAAATCTAAATTTTCAATATCTTCTATACATTTTTCTATATCATTAGCTATTACATATATATAAGGTTCAAAAGTATCATCTAAAGCTATGATCTTTTTTTCTCCTGTTTTACCATTTTCATCTTTTTCCTTTCCAAAAAGACGTATAACAGCTTTTTCTTCATGAGTTATATAATCAATATCCAATAATATTATATTTTTAATTTCCATAATCGATCATTTCAAATTGTTTTTTTATATGGTTTTGTTTTTATCTTTTTAGATGGCTATATTTTTATTTTCTAAACTTAACCTTTCTTTTTCATTTTTATATGTTTTAACAACAGCATAAGTAATTCCCAATATTAAAGGACCTAATATAAATCCAATCAATCCGAAAACGATTGGTCCAGATACGAATCCAAGTAAAAGTATCATGGGATGAATATCAACATATTTTCCAGAAAGAGTAGGTCTTATATACATATCACTTAAACTTAAACCAAATCCGAATAGTAATACTATAATTCCCCTTACATAATTTCCAGATATCATATCATATATGAATAATATTGTATAAACTGGCCAAGGACCAATAATTGGTATTAATTGGCATACACCAGTTAAAATACCTAAAAATAGAGCATAAGGATATCCTAATATGAAAAATCCAATGGTTGCAATAAGCCCAATAATAAATCCTGTTAGAAAATGTCCGTAAAATATACTTTTTAACACAATTTTAATTTCTTTAATCATATTTCCAAAGAATTGATGCTTTTCTTTTGGAATAAATGATTTAACATATGATTTTACTTTATAACCATCTCTTGCAAAATAAAATGTTGAGAATATTAAAACAAATACTTGAACCATAACAAATGGCAGTGATTTTACAAACTCTATGAAATACCCAAAGAATAATTTTAGTATGTCATTTATCAATTCTGTTATTGTAGTAGTAATTGATTCGGTTGATGACTGCATTTCAGTAGGTATATAACTATTAATAATATTTGTTGTTTGATTGAAACTTATTTGATTTAAAATGTTGTGGTTATTATTAATAAATGTATAAGATAGGTCTATGGTAACTGAAATTGTATATGCAAATAACAATATTAGTGGAATAACAACAATTACTATGCTTAATATAATAGATATTGAAGGATATTTAAGCTTAGATTGAAACTTATTCTTTATTGGTTTTATTCCATAAGCTATTATTATTCCAAGTATTATCATATTTAATATTGGCATTAATGTGAATAATGACACTATTAATAAAATCAATATTATAAATAGGGATGATCCAATTGTATCAAAAATTTTTTCTCTCACTTTAACACCATTTTATAATAATTATTATTTAATATAATTCTTTTTCACCTGAAGCATTTCTATGATACTTTCCAAACTCTTCAATTTTTTTTAAGTCTTTATTTGAAAAAACAGGCCCTTCTACGCAGATTCTCCAACCAGTATTGTCTACACAGCACTGACCACATATTCCCATTGCACATTTCATATACCTCTCCATAGAATATTGGGCAGGTATTTCTCTATCTTCAAGTAACTCAAAGATTCCTTTCATCATTAGCTCAGGTCCACAAACAACTGCCATATCATATGACTTACTTTTAAGTAAATCAATAGTTCGATGAGTTGCATATCCTTCAAATCCACATGTCCCATCATCAGTACATGTAAAAATATTTGCACTATTATCTTCCAATTTTTCAGAAAATAATAATTCATCCTTGGTTATAGAAGCACAAACAACATCTATATTAGATTTTTGTCCTATGTAACTTGTAAAACAAGCTATTGGGGCCATACCAACTCCTCCTCCAATAGCTAGTATTTTTTTATTTTCTATATTTTCAATATTAAAACCATTTCCATATGGCCCCCTAATACCTAATTTATCTCCAACAGATAAATTATGTAGCTTTTCAGTAAAGTCTCCAATTTTTTTAACGGTAATTCCTATTTTACTATTCTCTCTATCAATTATAGAAATAGACATTGGTTTTTCATCATTTTTTCCTAAAAAATTCCAAACCATAACAAACTGCCCTGGAATTGGGATTCTACCTTCTTTCATTTCCCAATTAAATATAAATGTTTTAATAGTATCAGTTTCAGAAATTATTTTTTTAATTTCTAAAATCTCATAATTGTTTATAATCTTATTCATTAAAATCCCCTTAGTAAATTTCCAAATAAACTTGTAAAAATTCCAATAATTTTATAAAACTTTCAATAATGGATTTAATAGTTATTAAATATCTTATTTAATAGCATATACTATCATTTGTTAGCATATTCTATCCTTTATTAAAATATTCTATCCTTTATCAACATATCTTATCATTTATTAGCATATCCTATCATTTCATCAATAGATTTAAAATCGTTTTCTTTCATGAAGAATTTTAATTTATCTTTTATTTTTGAAAATATGTCTATTCCTTCATACATTATTGATGTTCCAATTTGAACAGCTGATGCTCCAGCATATAAAAATTCAACTACATCCTCATAGTTGGATATTCCTCCAACTCCTATAATTGGAATGTTACAATTTGTATAAGCGTCATAAACACATCTGATAGCTATAGGTTTAATAGCTGGACCAGACATTCCACCAAATTTATTTGAGAGAATAGGGGTTCCAGCATTTATATCAATTTTCATTCCAGGGCCAACTGAATTAATGAGAGTTATTGCATCAGCACCAGCTTTTTCAGCAGACTTTGCTATTTGAATAAGATCAGTAACATTAGGTGTAAGTTTAGCTATAATTGGAGTATTTGAAGATGTTGCTTTTTTTGAAGCTTTAACAACTTCATATGTGAGATCAGAATCTTGGCCAATAGCTGCACCGCATCCAGTCATTGCATGAGGGCAAGAAACATTTAATTCAATCATATCAACAAGAGACTCTATTTCATTCACCATATATGCAAATTCATCAGAATTGGAACCATAAATAGAGGCAATAGCTATATTTTCATCTCCATTCATATTTTTCTTGTTAATAAGTTTTAATTCACTTTTGAATTTTTTAACGCCTGGACTTGAAAGGCCAATAGCATTTATAATTCCTCCTTTTACTGCAACTGTTGTTGGATTTTTATAACCCTTGTTAGGATTTATTGAAAAAGATTTCGTTACAACTCCTCCAGCACCAGATTCTAAAATCCAGTTCAAGGAAGAAGCAGTACTTCCCATGACTCCTGCAGCTAATATGAGAGGATTTTGAAATTTGATTCCACATAATTCTGTTTTAAGCATATACAAACTCCACTTAATATTGGTTATTTTTAATTTTATTGCTTTTAATTTTATTATTTTTAATTTTATTATGGCATACTTGAGTTTATTGTAGTATTATTGAGTTTATTATAGTATAATTGAGCTCATTGTAGTATGATTGAGTGTATGATTTATTAATTTTTATTTTATTATTCTCAGTTTTTGTTACAAATTTTATTGTTATTATGATTATTTAGCAAATTTACTAATATCATTTAATAATAATATTATTTAATAAATTTAATATTTTATATTATAAATGTTTAGATAATGTAAGATTTATAATTATGTAAATTAAAAACTATATTATGGAAATTTATATTACAAGTTCTATTGCAGGTTTCATAGCTTTTGATGAAAAATTAAATATAATTGATTATAATCTTTTTAAAGAAGATGATATACCTTTAAATTTTGTTAAAATAGAAAATAATGAAATTTTAACTGAAGAAATTGATTTAATAAGTGGATTGATTAAAAATAATGATAATATAATCATTGAAAGTAATATAAGGCTTTCTAATTATATTTCTCATTTAGGTACTGAATATAAAGATAAAATTCATATTCAAACTCCAAATAGGGGAGGAAATTACCTTAGATCAAATCTAGGTAATGTTTTATCTGAAATAGGATTTTTTGACTCTGAAGAATTAGATAATTCTAAAAGATTAGATAATAATTCTAAAAAAATAAATAACAAATCTAAACTAATTTCAATTTATAACAAAATAGCTATTTTTAAAATGAAGGAATCTTCTAAAGAAGAAGATAAATTAGTTATTCAAGCAATTAATTCTATAGATGAAATTGATGAGTCTATTAGTAAACTTGTAGAAAGAATTCGTGAATGGAATGTTATATATTTTCCTGAAATTGATATAATTCAAAATAATGAAAGTTTTATCAATTTAATTGCAGATAATGATAGAGAAAAAATTATTGAATTTCCTCCTGATATTATATTAAAAAATAATGAAATTGATATTGAAAATGGAAGTAGTGGTGCAGATATAGAAGTTGAAGATATAGATATGATAAATAATTTTGCAAAATCAATTCAATCTCTTCAAAAAACAAGAAATAAAACAGAAGAATATATAGATAAAAAGATGGAAAAATTAGCTCCAAATTTAAGAGATTTAATTGGATCTTCTTTAGCTGCAAAGCTAATTGCTCATATTGGAGGGATTAAAAACCTTTCAATGTATTCTTCATCTACTATTCAAATTATGGGGGCAGAAAAAGCTCTATTTAGACACCTTAAAACAGGAGAAAGACCTCCTAAACATGGGCTGATTTTCCAACATCCTCAGGTAAGAACAAATAATTGGTGGATTAGAGGAAAAATAGCTAGAACTTTAGCTTTGAAAATATCATTAGCTGTAAGAAAAGATGTATTTTCTGGAGAATTTGATCCAAATATTTCTGAAGGTTTTCTTGAAAGAGTAGAAGAAATTAAAAAAGACAATCCTTTCCCAAAAAAGACAACCAAAAGAAGGAAAGAGGAAAGAAGCTTCGAGAAAGGAAAAAAATCTAAATCATACAAGAAAACTAAAAAAGAAAAAAAGAAAAAATTCAAGAATAAAAAAAGAAAGAAGAAGTAATATTAAGCTGAAAAATAATATTTAGTTAAATAATATTTAATTAAATAATATTTATCAAAAAATAATATTTACCTAATGAAACGATATTATGAATTGATAATGGCTTTAATAAAAAATTATCTTGTAACTTATTATTTTGTAATTTATATAATAAATGATTAAATTATATAAGAATTGATTATTATGAATATTTATATTAAAGATAGTGAAATAGCAACTGAAAATATTGTTCCTGGAAAAAGAGTATATGGGGAGCAGCTATTTGAAAAAGATAATTTAGAATACAGATTTTGGAATCCAAATCGTTCTAAACTAGCTGCAGCATATCTGAATGGACTTGAAAGTTTGAATATTGCTGAACAATCAGAAACTCTGTATCTTGGAGCTTCTACTGGAACTACAGTATCTCATATATCGGATATAGCAAAAGATGGTTTTATTTATGCATTAGAATTTTCACCAGTAAGTATGCGAAAATTAGTCCGTTTATGTGAAAAACGTCCAAATATTGCTCCAATTCTTGGAGATGCTACTAAACCAAAAAAATATCTTAATTTGGTTTCTAAAGTGGATTTAATTTATTGTGATGTAGCTCAACCAAATCAAACTGATGCTTTTATAGATAATATGAACCTTTTTTTAAAAGAAGAGGGGTTTGGAATTATAATGATTAAATCAAGGAGTATTGATGTTAATCAGAAACCACAAAAGATATTTAAACAAGAAGAAAAAAAACTAAAAGAAAAAGGGTTTAAAATAGTAGAAAAAGTTAAACTTGAGCCTTATGAAAAAGACCACATATGTTTTTTAGTTAAAAACATTTTTTAGATTTTATTATTTTTAAATATTATTTTTATATTTTTACTATTATTATTTTAATAGACTATTATTAATAGAAATAGACTATTATTAATAGATTATTTCAATAGATTATTTTACTGAACATTATTTTTCTAAAACTTTTTAATATTTTATTTATAAAAAGTATTATTCCTATAAAGTATTATTTGTTATATTTTTAAAATTTTTTTTGGATTGTTTTAAAGATTAAAAATATAAAGACTATTTTAATAGAGATAAATAATTAGAATATTTAATAATTATGATGTTTATTTTTATATATGTTTCATTATTTAAATATCTTAAAAATTCTATTTATTAAATCACACTATTAAAGTAATATATTATAATCATATAAATAATATTAATACTTATTTAATAATTATCTCTTTTTTTGTAGAGAATATTTTTTTGAAAAACTTTAAAAAAGTATTACTAAAGAAAGCTTTTTATACTAGTATTACTATAAATATATTTGCTAATGCAATATAAGAAAAAGTTCATAATTCGTCCTCTGGGAATTTTCACACTCATATACACTCCACATTGGTAAAATCCAGAGGATTGAACTTATTCTTTAAAAATAACTTTTTTTACTTATTTTTTGATACAGAATTTTCCCTATTTGATTAATCTATCTATTTTTTAATGATAAATCATTAATAATTGACTATTTTAAAAAAACTTGAAAAAGTATTACTTTTTTCAGCTTTGAATCCTCTTAAATTACTTATTCAATATTTAAAATATATTATAAAACTTATTTTATCCTCATCAGAATTTTCATTGGATATGTAAAATTATATTATTAAAATTATATAATTAGAATTATATTAATTAACATATAATTAGAATTATAATTAATTAACTATACTAATAGAACTATAATAATTAAAAAAATTAAAAATATATTAATTGAAATAATTTGAATTATAGTAATTAGAGCTGTGTTAATTGAAATTATATTAAATTAAAATTATATCACTTAAGATTATATAATTAAATTTACTAATACTCTTTTATAATATAAAAAACAATTTTAAAGATTAATATGAAGTGGAAAAAAATCGGTAGAATACTTATCATTGATAAGAATTTAGAGGATGCTTATATTGGAAAATTAGGCAATCTTTTAAAGGAACATAATGTAGATACAATAGCTAAAATTACAGGAATTAATGGAAAAATGAGAAAGCCCTCTGTTCAAGTTTTAGCAGGGAGTAAATCTACTGAAACTATTCATAAAGAGAATGGTTGTTTGTTTAAACTTGATATATCTAAAGTTATGTGGTCAAAAGGTAATACAACTGAGAGAATGAGGATTGCAAATCTTGTTCGAGATGGTGAAGTAATTGTTGATATGTTTGCAGGAATTGGCTATTTTTCAATACCTATTGCTTTTCATTCTAACCCACAAAAGGTGTATTCTATTGAAATAAACCCAGAATCTTATTTTTATCTTAATAAAAATATATATTTAAACAAAATTAATCATAGATCTAATAAAAATTGGGGGCATGATGTAATAAAACCTATTTTAGGTGATTCTGCTTTAATAACTCCTAATATATCTGCAGATAGGATTTTAATGGGATATGTAAAAACAACTCATAATTTTTTAGCTCCAGCTGTAAATTCTATTAATTCTGGAGGAATTATTCATTATCATGAGACTGTTCCAGAAAAATTGATGGATACACGTCCAATAAAAAGAATTAAAAAAGCTGCTGAAGATAGAGAAGTAGAAATATTAGGCAATAAGATTATAAAAAGATATTCTCCTGGGGTAGTTCATTGTGTTGTTGATGCGAGAATACTCTAAAGGTAATTATTATTTCATTATTAAATATTATATTACTATTTTATAATTAATTATTATTTTGTATTCGTTTGGTATTTTTTAGATACTTTTAAATGATTATTAGTACAAATGTTAGTATATAAATATAGAAAATATATAAAGTTTTAAGAATGCAAATATAAATTTTTTTAAATTGATTAAATTATTTGTAAATATTCCTGAATGATAATATTTATTCATAAAATTGACTTATGTTTACTGTGGTGTTACAGTTGGTAGTTTGTTTCCCAGATACACAAGATAATATGCCTAAAATCCCAGTTCATTTAACTCGTGTTGGAGTTACTGGGGTAAAAAAACTTTTAAAAATAGAAAGGGGTCAAAAAAGACCTATAGTTCTTATTCCTAAATTTGATGCTTTTGTTGATCTTCCAAGTGATCAGCGCGGTATTCATATGTCTAGGAGTCCAGAAGCTATTAGTGAAGTTGTAGAAGAGGTTGTAAATAAGAGTTCTGTTGAGATTGAGTCACTATGTGCTGAAATCGTCAAGACAATGATGGAAAAACATAAATATGCTAAAGTGGCTGAGGTAAGAATGATTAGTGATTTCATGTTTGTGAAAAAATCTCCAGTCACTGAAAATAAAACTCAGGAAATGACAAAACTTATAGCAAAAGCGGTTGGTTACAGAAACAATGATGAATTTAAGATTAGAAAGAGTATTGGTGCAGAAGTTGTAGGAATGACTGTTTGTCCATGTGCACAAGAGTCTGTAATGGAAGCTGATAGAAGTAAACTATTAGAATTTTTAGATGAAGAAACTACTCAAAAAGTAGTAGATACTGTTACTTTTGCTTCTCATAATCAAAGAGGTATTGGGACTGTTATAATAGAAGTTCCAGAACATCATGTAGTTCGTGGAGAAGATATAATTCAAATTATTGAGGATTCTATGAGTTCTCCTGTTTGTGAGCTTCTTAAAAGACCTGATGAAAATGCTGTAGTTATGCAAGCACACAAAAAACCTGGCTTTGTTGAAGATTGTGTTAGGAATATGGTTGAAAAGATTATTCAAAATTATTCTCATCTTCCAGATGACACATTAGTAACTGTTCGTCAGGTTAATGAAGAAAGTATTCATAGACATAATGCTTTTGCAGAGAAAATTTCTACTATGGGAGATTTAAAAGCAGAAATAGAAGATAATTAATTTAAATTAAAGAGTATTAATATAAAAAAGTTTTAATCTATAAAATAGGGTTAATATAAAAAATATTTAATCTATATTAATATTAATTTAAAAGAGTATTTTATGAAGGAATATTAACCTATAAAATAATTTAGATTTATAAAAAATATTAAATTTATAAAAGAGTGATTTAATGGTAAAACTACATAAAATCGCAGGGCAAGTAATGGGATTTTTTGAAGCTTTTGATGGTTCAAGAGCAGCTTTAGATACTGATAGAATTTTAATTGTCAGAGGAAGATCATCAAAAAATATATCTATTGATGATATGGAATCAAAATTGGATGAATTAAGAGATCATCTTGAGGGAATTGATGTTGATGTGGTTTCTGAAGAAGCAGCAAAACTTATAAATAGGATGGATGAACAAATAAGGGCTAGTGTTTCTGTTCAAGGCGATACTGATTCTAATGGGATAATGAGGATGACAAAATCATTAGAAGCTATGAATTTATTTGTAAAATTTAGATTAATGAATTTAAATCATTCTGGAGTATTTATTGTTACTTGGAAGGATAAAGCTAATGTAGGTCCATTGTTTGTTGAAGTTGTAGTTTCTGATGATGAGAAAGAATGATTTTTATAATTACTTTTTTATTTGAATGATAATTCTTATTTAAATAATGATTTTTATTTAAATTTTGTTTCTTATTTAAATTTTTTAATTATTTTTATTATAATTTTTATTATAATAATTCTCATAATACTTCTTATAATACTTCTTATTACAATTTTTTAGTATAATTCTTATTATAATATTTATTACATTTTATTATATTTTTTAGTATAATTTTTAGTATATTTTGTTTATGGATATGTTTAATTCATGATTTCTAATGACTTTCTTTAATAGAGGTTTATCTGATGATTTTTAATGTTTCTAAATCCAAATTAGAAAAAGGAAATTTAACAAAAGATGAGATTATAAGTCTTTTAAATACTAATCAGAATGACATTATTGATTTAATGGCTATAGCTAATTCAAAAAGAGAAAATAATAATATTACTTACTCTAAAAATATTTTTATTCCTTTAACTGAGATTTGTAGGAATTATTGTGGGTATTGTACATTTAGAAAAGATCCTAATGATAAGAATGCAATTATTTTAAAGGATAAAACAGAGATTATTTCTCAACTTAAAAATGCAGAAATATATGGATGTAAAGAAGCCTTATTTACTTTTGGTGAACAAGCAGATCAAGAAAAAGTTGTAAAAATTGCATTAAAAGAAAAAGGCTTTGAAAACATGAATGAATACATTTATGATATCTGTGAAAGCACTTTAAAAAATACAAAACTCCTCCCACATACTAATGCTGGTGTTTTAAGCTATGAAGAGATGAAATCCTTAAAAGAAGTAAATGTTTCAATGGGGATGATGCTTGAAAATTCATCTGATAGACTTAGAATTATTGAAGCTCATATAAATAGTCCTGGCAAAGATCCTAAAGTTAGAATTGATACTATAGCTGAAGCAGGTCGTTTAAAAATTCCTTATACAACAGGGATATTAATTGGAATTGGAGAAACGAAAGAAGAAATTGCTGACTCTCTCCTCACAATTAAAAATTTAAATGATAAATATGGTCATATTCAGGAGATTATTATTCAAAATTTTAGATCTAAAAAAGGTATACCAATGGAGAAAAATCCAGAACCTTCTTTATTAGATATGATTAGGACTGTTTCGGTAGCTAAATTATTGTTTGCTGATATTTCTATTCAAGTTCCTCCTAACCTTAATTATGAAACAAACCAAGTCTTTTTATTATGTGGTGCTGATGATTGGGGAGGAATTTCTCCAATAACAAAAGATTATGTAAATCCTGATTCTCCTTGGCCTGAAGTTGATCATATGCGTAATTTAACAAAAGATGCAGGTTTAAATCTCAAGGAAAGGTTACCGATTTATAATAAATATATTAATGAAACTTATTTAAATGATGAACTTTTGCACAGAACTTTAGAATTAAAAAAATCATTAAACTAAATAAGGATTAACAAATAATTTAATAATAATAATCGATTAATAGTTAACTAATAGCTAACTAATAATATAATTATCGATTAATAGCTAACTAATAATTAACAATAACTAATCAATAGTTAATTATAGCTAATTAATAATCAATAATAACTAATCCATAGTTAATTATAGCTAAGTAATAATTAACTAATGTTTAATTAATAATTAGCCAAATATGTGGGTTTTATGACTATTTTAAAGAAAGATGATTTTAATAAAAAAATATTTTCTAAGATAGAAAATCTGATAGTTCAATATAATCTTATTGAAAATGGGGATAATATAGCTATTGCTCTTTCTGGTGGAAAAGATAGTGTTTTAACATTACATGCATTAGTTAAATATCGAAATATATCTAATATTGATTTTGATTTAACTGCTATTTCAGTTGATGAGGGTATTAGAGGCTATCGTCAACATGGTATTGATTCTGCTATAAAAAACACTGAAAAACTTGGAGTAGATCTTATACAAAAGTCATTTTATGAAGAAGTAGGTTTTACCTTAGATGATATTTATCATCATTTTAAAAGTGCATGTATTCCTTGTGGTGTTTTTAGAAGAAATATTCTTAATAAAACAGCTTTTGAAATTGGTGCAGATAAAATAGCTACAGGCCATAATCTTGATGATGAAATTCAATCATTTTTAATGAGTTTTGCTAGAGCAGATACAGTTAAGTTCTCTAAATTTGGTCCAATGCTTAGTATGATTCATCCGAAGCTTATTCCTAGAATTAAACCTCTTTGGAACACTTCTGAAAAAGATGTTGGAACTTGGGCAGTAATGAATGACATTGATATCCATCTTGATGAGTGTCCTTATTCAAGTATTTCACTTAGAGGAAAAACAAAAAATTTTCTTAATCAAATAGAATCTAAAAATCCTGGAACTAAAGAGAATATTATGGAATCTTTTAAAAAAACGATTTTAAATATCAAAACTCCAAAAAATAATATTAATGAATGTAAAAAATGTGGAGAACCTAGTTCTGGGCTAATATGCAAAGCTTGTGAGATAATCGATCTTATTGATAGTAGTTAGATTATAATGTTAATTTTAGACATTAATTATAGGATTATTAATAGATCTTAGTGATTATATATACTAATTAGTCTTTTCTTCAGGTTTTTCTTCTTCAGAATTGTTTATCTCATTTTTTATAACTAGTATTTTGTCGATATGGTGTCCATCCATATCAACTATTTCAAAATCGAAGTTTTTCCAACTAAATTCTTCCCCAGTTTCAGGTATTTTATTAAGGTAGCTAAGAATAAAACCTGCTAGAGTAGTAAAATTTCCTTCTTCTTCGTTTAAATCTTCAATATCAAAAAGTTCTTTGAATCTATCAATAGAATAACCACTATCAATTAGCCATGAGCCATCCTTTCTTTCAATTGCATTAGGTTCATCCATTTCATCAATACCTGGAATGTCTCCAACAATACCTTCTAATATATCATTTAAAGTTATTAATCCTTCTACACTACCATATTCATCAACAACAATAGCAATATGAACATATTCGAGATTTTCTTTAAATAATTTTAATATATCTAGTGATGGAAGATTTTCTGGTACTATCAATGGTTTTTTCAAATAATTTTTAATATTTAAGTTTTCTTCTTTAAATATTGAACTAAGAATATCTTTTGCTTGTACTACTCCTAATAAATTATCCAAATCTCCTTCTGCAACTGGAAATATCGATCTTTCACTTTCAATTATCTTCTTTTTTGACTCTTCTAAAGATTCTTCAAGATCAATCCAAATAATTTCGTTTTTTGGAGTCATCAACATATCTACTTTTTGTTCATCAAGACGGAAAACTCTTTTTATTATGTCTTCTTCCTCTTTTTCAATTGTTCCATCTTCTATCCCTTCTTCAATCAGCATTTTTATTTCATCTTCAGTAACTATGCTATCTTTTGATTCATTAGATCCAATAATTTTTAAGATAAAATTTGTTGAAGAACTTAATACTTTTACAAGAGGTCCACAAACTTTAGATAATATTTTCATGTATTTAGCTACACGAACTGCTATATTTTCAGGATTATTTAAAGCAATTCTTTTTGGAACTAATTCTCCAATTACTAATGATAAGTATGTAATTATTAAAACGACGATTATCACACTAGCTCCATTAGCATAATCTCCTAAAAATGCTAAATTTTGAGATAAAGGTTCTGCTAATGTTGCTCCACCAAAAGCACCTGCTAAAATACCGATTAGTGTGATTCCAATTTGTATTGTAGATAAAAATTGATTAGGATCATCAATTAATTCTATGACTGTTTTAGCATGTTTTTTACCCTCGTTTGCCATTTGTTGTAATTTACTTCTTCTAGAAGAAACAATTGCAAGTTCTGACATAGCTAATACTCCATTTAAAACTATTAAAATGAGTATTATAATGATTTCTAATATAGTATCATATATCATTTCTCTATTTCCTTGATGAGCATATTTTTATCATAATTTTTTTATCATAAATTTCAAAATCTTTTTTTTGGAATTTCATTTGCTTTTTTAAATACACTAGCTCCATAAATTTCTTCTTGCATTTTTTGGACTGTTTGTGAAGCTTCTTCTGCTGATTCTACTTTTTTAAAAATCCTTCTTTCTTTAACTTTGAGAGATTTTCCACAAACACACTTTCTTGTAGCTACTCCTTCTTTGGAGTATAAAACTCTACCACAATCGCAACGAAAAATAAAATACATTTTTTCTCCAAATATATAATAAATTTATAGATAGTTATAGATATTTACATATATAATTCACAGATTATATTCATAAATTATAATATTTCTTATAATTTCTATTATATAATTCCTATTATAATTTCTATATAATATTTTTTCTATATAATATTTTTAACTAATTTTTTTATTAATATGGTATATTACACCATATTTTATAAATGTTAATTATATTCTGTAAATATTATTCCTTTTTTATTCATTAAATTATAATAATTGTTCTTTATTATTCTTTAATTATTCTCTATTGTTATTGTAATTCTCTACTATTCTGTAATATTCTTTATTATTTACTATTATTATCATTATTATCATTATTTTATGTTATCATTAGTGTCCTTTTAATGATATTTCATGATCAATTGTTTACATTCCAAATATTTTTAAAAATAATGGGATAAAAACTCTAGAGGGTAATATAACCAAAGTAGCAATACTAACACCTAAATTTGTCCCAATAACAACTAATAATATTCTGAATATATTATTTTTCCAAAGGTCTTTAAAACTATTAATTTTACTTAAATTAGCAATATCGCTTCTTCTAACCTTTCTATATTTTGCTTCAGTTAATCCAGAAAACCAACCTGCAGCAAGAAGAGGATGTATTATTGTAAGGGGGGCAACAATGAAACCAACTATTGCAGATTGTATTTTTGATCCAGAGAGTATAGATCCAATAAAAGCAGTTCCTCCTCCTATTAAAACAAATTCTAAAAGATTATTTTCTATATTTATTCCATTTAAAAAAGCAAGAAAAAATATCACCACAAAAGATATTGGAATAGCTGCTAATATAATTTTAAGCCATGGAATTCCACTTTTTTTTTTAACACTAGTTAAATCTTCTATTGGTGGAATTTTTTCAGGATTATCTAAGTATTTCTCCATTCCTTCCTTATGTCCTGCTCCAACTACAGCTATCACATGATCTTCTGGTATATTTAAAATACTATTTGCAAGATAAGCATCTCTTTCTTTAACAAGAACTTTATAAGCACTTGGGGATGCTTCTTTAAAGTATTCCATTACTTCATCTAAAGTGTCTTGATTTTTCAAATCTTCAATATCCTTAAGATCATCGTCACTTGCAAATAATGAAAATACTGCACTCATCATAAATTTTAATTTTTCCCATAAGGACATTTCATTTAAAGCCCTTTGAAGTGTTATGTTAATATCTCGATCAATTAAAGCAATTTTTGCACCTATTTCATTAGCTGCTTCTATTGCTTCAATCATTTCAGAACCAGGTTTAACATCAACATCTTCTCCAATTTTACTTTGGATATATGTTAAAATTCCACTAGCTACAAACAGTCCTACTTTGTTTTCTTTAATTATATTTGTTACAGATATTTCTTCGTCTTCCTCAATACCTGCCTGTTCTTTCATAAGACGCTCATATCTTCCAATATCGAGTTCTATTGCAACTACTTCGGGATTTTGTTCATATATAGCATTTTTAACTTCTTCAACACTATTTTGAGAAACATGAGCTGTTCCTATGATAGTTAAACATTCTCTTTTCATTTAAAAAACACTCTTGATAATAAAAACCTTTAAATAAAAATATTTAGATTAGTTAATTTTAATTTAGTTAATAATTTATATAATTCATAAAATTAATATTATTAGCTATAATAATATGTTATTATTTATATATAAAACTTTATGTACTATTTTTATGTAATGTTTTTAAATTAGATTTTTATATTTTTAAAATTAATATTATTATATTTTTAAAATAATTTCTATTATAAATAAAAAGTTGAAAATGAATATTGGATATAATTTTTATAATTGATTTTATTCAAATAGGGTTATTTGAATAGCTTTAAGACACCTTCATTATATATTGCTACATTATTATTAATATTCTTTTTAAGAGATAGTTCTATGTCTTTTTCATACCCTAATTTTTTTAGTCTTTTAGATGATTTTGTGTTATAAATGACTTCTTTAAGTTTTTTATAGTCTCTACTAGCTAGAATAGCACTTTGAGCATATTCACTAATATCAAAATCTTCACCTATTGTGTGGTTTTCACATAATTCTTTTTGAATCCAGTATAATATTTCACCACTAGCTAAAAAATCTTCAATTGCAAAATTACCTTTCCAACCAGCCATAACTACATCGATATGATTATAATTATTTTCTTTTGCTAAGATTAAACTTTTTTTAGCAACTGCTTTGGCATTTATAAAACATCCTATAAGAACAGTAGATTTCATGTTCTCTAAAATCCTTGTTCCATTGCTTGTAGTCAAAATTAAAGTTTTTAATTTAGTATTTAGTTCATTTATCTCTACTGGAGAATTTCCCATGTCAAAGCCTTCCAAAGCTTTTCCCATACGTTCTCCTGCAAGTATTCCATTTTTTTCCTTTGCCAGCTTTTTCGCTTTTTCAGGTGTGAATGTAGGTATAACCTCATTAAATTTACCTAAAGCGAGTGTAATACTGGTACTTGCTCTAAAAGCATCAACCATTATAGAAATATCTTTTGAACTTGTATTTTCAAGATTTAGTGTAACTTCCATTTTGATTCCTTTAAAATTTTGTTTCTTTTAGATTATTATTCTTAGAATATTTATCTTTTTAATATTTATTCCTTTAATATTTACTTATTTAATAGTTATAAATTTAATATTTATTTTAATAATTATTTATTTAGTATATATTCCTTTAATATTTATTATTATTTTTATAATTTATTATTATTGTTAAAATTCTAATAATTGCTAAGATTATAACTTTTATTAATTTATAAGTTTTATTAATATAATTTTTATCATTATTAATATTCTAAAATTATAAAATTATAAATTATATATTGTATTAATTATAATTATGAAAATTGTCACAACACCTATGTGTGAAAAAATACTTGAATTTGCAGAGATAACTGATTACAAAGTTAATAAAAATCCTGATAATGAAGATGGGGATTTAGCTATTATTCTATCTGAAAGTAATACTAAAATGGATTCATTAAAAATAAAATTAAATACATTTTCCCAAATAAAAAACAGTATTATTCAAGTGTCTAAAATTAAAAATATTTTAAATAAACACTACAATTCAAATTCTTCAAAATTCAATTGGAATGAAATTGATTTTAGTTTATATGAACCAGCTTTAGACTCTCAAGAAATTAATGATATATTTTTAAAATATCCTTTAGCATCTGATTGGTTAGATATGAATAAAAAAGATGTTTTTCAAGAAAAGAACTCAAAAATAAATGTTAAGGTTTATTCATCTTTTCTTAGAGATATTATAATTGATATGGGTTTTAATATTCTTGATTTAGAAAGTGATAGTTCAAATATTGATTATATTATATTTCCTGATTATATGAATATAGATAAAGAAAATAGTAAATATGGGCTAATTTCTATTCCTACACATAATAATGTATCTAAAAATCCAATTAAACGAGCTGAACTCAGATACTCTATTTTAAATAATTTAAAGAATGAATAATATTGTTTTAAGGACTTAACTTATTTTAATAATTAAATGAATTTTAATAATTAAACTTTGATGAATAAATTTTATTAATTAAACGGATTCTGATAATTAAACTTTGATGAATAAATTTTGATAATTAAATAATTTTATAAATAATGATTGATAATATATTTTTATTGTAATGTATTTTTAAGGCTTTGATCTTTGATTATACATATATTTAATAATTATTTAATAATTATTGTTTGCTTAAATTATTGTTTGATTATATATTTTGAGATGACACTATGTATGAAACTTTAACTTATTCTGGAGGAGTCCATAAAAGTGAGGAAATTAGGGAGCTCATTGAAGATTTAGGAGGATTTATTCTTCAAGAAAATGTTCTTCAAATGGATTTAATTTTAAACATGGCAATTCCTATTGATGATGTTGATAGGATTAAAGAAAAAGCTAAAGAATTACTAGGTAAGATTTCTGTTGCTCCAATGGCTGGTTGTGAAATAGCTATAGTGTCTCCGACTCTTGCAAGACATCATCTGCCCCATGCAGCGTGTGATATTTCTGAATATCTTAGACGTTTTGGTGCTAAGGATAATATGATTGGACTTGCTCGTGGTGCTGGAAAAGGTACTGCAGGAATTACAGAATATGAAAAAAGGTTAATTGAAGAGCATGATATAGCTATATATGCACTTGGTAGCTTTAAACAATGTATTATGGATAAAACTTTCTTATTTGATGATATTGATATTCCAGTAATTGTTACAGGAGCTCCTGAAATTGATATCAACGATCTTCCTGGTGCTGATGAATATGTTAGTGGATTAGGTAGGATTCCTAGAAGATTAAAGCGAGGAGAGAATATAAGGGCTCTTAGAAAACTTGTTGAAGTTGTTGAGGATGTTTTAGACAAGAAAAGAAAGGATATTGCATTAGATCCACCATTAGCTCCTTCTATACTAGTTAAAAATGCTATTGAAAATCAAGTTCCTGCTATATCAGAAATTATTTCTCCAACTCCAGTTACAAGTCAACTTGATGGTGTTAGAGTTAAACTTGATTATGATAAATATAATGAAGAAATAGCTAATGTTATGGTAAATGATAAACATTTAGGGGAAATTGCAGATATTAAAAAATCTCAAATGTATGATTACATTCTTGTTAAACTTTTAAGTGAAAGTGCTATTGTATAATCTTTTGTATAGTTCTTTGTATAAATTTTTATATTTTGTCTTTTTATTTTATCTTTATTTGTAACTTACTTTGCTTGTATTTATTTAGCTTGTATTTGTTTGCAATTTATATTGATAATATTTTTGCAATAATAATATTTACAATAATAATATTTATTTAATATTTTTATAATTATTATTCTTATTTTTATAATAACTATGATTATTTTAATATTTTTACAATAATAATAAGGGTACTATTTTTAATATAATATTATTTATCTGAAATTTGTTTTTATTTGTAAATATAGATGTATCAATATTATATTTTTATAAAAATTTTAAAAAGAAAAAGAATATTAATAATGAAAAACTAAACATTGTTCAAAGATATAGTAATTTTAAAATTAGAGCATCATAATTTTTTAGTTTCTAATTTTCATTACTAATGTTGTTAACTTATTTAAATATTGTTTTTAGGTATGTATTATTTTTAGGAGGATAATATGAATAGTAATAACAAAGATGAAGTGGTTATCATTGATGAAACAGATAAAAATATAATAGAAATGATAAATGAAGATGCTAGAACTCCATATAGACAAATTTCAAGAGAACTTGATATTTCTGTTGGAACAGTTCATAACCGTGTAGACAAACTAATGAAAACTGGAGTAATTAAGAAATTTGCACCTATAATGGATCATAGAAAATTGGGATATGGTCTTACTAGTATTATTGGGGTTAGAGTAAAAGGAGGTAAGTTACAAAATTGGGAGAGTAAAGAATCTTTTAATAAACATGTTTTAGCTATTTATGATGTTACTGGAGAGTATGATGCTTTTTTAATAGCTAAATTCAAAGATACTGATGAATTAGATAGCTTTGTGAAAGATTTATTAAAAGAACCTTATGTAGAAAGAACTTATACTCAAACTGTTCTTAATGTTGTTAAAGAAGACTCAAGTTCAGTTCACATGCTTTAACTTTTTAAATCAAAGGGAATTAATTAAAGGGAATTTTATGAAAGATTTTCGTTTAAAGCAAGCTCAATATTTATTAAAAAAGTCTGCTATAAATTCAGAGGGGGATTTCCAGTTGAAAGCTCCTAATTCTGCAAATATTAATGTTAAAATATTTGAACATATATTTAAAGATTTGATAGCTGCAGAAGACTTTATATATAGTAGTTTACCTAAACATCAACTTTCTGAAGAAGAAGCAGAAGAATTTACAAAATTTCTTATTTCAGCAAGAAATAATATAGATTCTATTCTGACAGATTTTAAGGTTATTAAAAAAACAGAAGAAAAAATTGATATGTCTAAATTAACTGAAAATATTCTTTTTATAACTTCTAAAAATAATTTTAAAAAACTTTTAAAGAAATTGGGAGTGGATGTTCAAAGAATAATAGTAGCTAGTGTTCCTCTTGATGTAATGGATATCAAAGAAATTAATCCAAAAATTCCTGAATCTGCATTAAAGGGAATAGAAACAAGAGTTAACCATATACATAACGATATTAATCGAAAAAAAAATTCTTTAAACCCAGAAAAAATAATTGTATTGGCTGAAAATGATTTAAACGGACAATTACTTGGAAAAAGAGCAGAAGAGTATTATGATGCTATAGTATATTTGAATGATAATATTAAGGATTTAAATGATAATGAACTTATTGAAATCATTGAATAACTAATACTAAATATTTAATAAATATTAGTTAAGGAAATATTAGGTTTTAATAAATATTGGGTAAGAATATGATACTTGTAGATTTTGGTGTTGTTCCAATAGGAACTAAGGAAACTGACTTAGGAAAATATGTTGCTGTTGCTGTTCAAGCTATTAAAGAATCTGGACTTAAATATGAACTTACAGGAATGGGAACTCAAATAGAAGCTCAAAATCTTGATGAAGTTTATGAAGCAGTTAAAACTGCTCAAGAAGCAGTTTTTGATATTGGAGCTAACAGAGTTTTCACCGTTTTAAAGATAGATGATAGAAGAGATAAAAAAGATCGGGGTTTACAGGATAAAGTTGCAACTGTTAATGAAATATTAGATTAATAGATAAATACTTAGATAAATACATTAAGATAGACAAATATGTTTATAGATATTTATTTATAGATAATTATTTATAGACATTTATTATAGATATTTATTTATAGATAATTATTTATAGACATTTATTTATAGATATTTTTATATCTTTTATAAGTTTATATCAATTTTATTTTAGTAAAACTTTTCCAATGTATTTTTTGTTAGGAATTTTTGGTATAGATCCTGCATAAACAGTTTTACCCTTAAATATAACATTATCTGCTCTGTTACCAGTACTTCTTCCAACGTATCTTCCATTATCATTACTTACCCAAATTTTTATCTGTGTTTTTTTGTTTAATTTATTTTTATTAACTTTATTTTTATATTTAAAGTTTTCAACATTATATACTATTATGTTTCTTCTATTTACTCCAAATTTATCAGTACCTGCAATATATATAGCTGCATCAACAGGTTTATTTTTTTTAACTGTGTATTTATTGTGTCTGAATAAATTAGGGCTGTTTGGAATACTTAAGTATTCTCCAGATTTCATTTTAAAAATACTTAGTTTTGAAACTCCATAATTATAAATTACTACTCCAACTTTTCCATTTGGATCTTTAATAACAAAATGTCCAAGTCCTAAGCTTTTAACTTTTTTCATAGCTTTTTTCATATAAGCTGAGTTTATAGTTTTTTTATATACCATCTTAGCTCCTAAGTTCTGAAGGTATTTATTAACCTTTGGGTTGTCACTTCCTCCTGCTCCAACATACCACCCATTTTTGAATATTATTGAATGGAAAAAGTATGTGTTTGTTGTTTTATATTCTTTCAATGCTGCAATTCCATATAATTTCACTTTCTTTATGTATAAGTTTGCTGCATATGTTGAATCTCTTCTATAAGCATAAGTATAAGCACTAGAATTTACTTGAAGAATTATAGAACAACAACCAGTTTCTATTTTAGATTTACTTTTACTACTTATGTTAGTAGGAGTATTTGTTTTTGAATTCTCTTTTTTTGAATCTATTTTTGTGTTTAAAGCGTCATTTGATGTTGAATTAGCTTCTACATTTGTTTTAATATTATTACCAATAGAAGTATTATTTTTATCAATATCTGTAGCTAAAGAACATTCTAATGAAGAAACAATAAATAATAAGAAAATTATCATAAAAATAAATTTTAAATGTTTTCCATAGATTTTTCCATACATAGTACTTAATTCCTTCTTAATTGAAGCATATTATAATACTTTTATATAATCATTATATTCTTATATAATTTTTATATAATAAGTTATTCTATATTAATATTTTGATAAAATAGTTTTAAAATAGTTTTAGGGTGCTAGATTTTTAGGTTTCTGAGAGCTTTTGCATGCTCTCTGATTCGTTGTATCCTTGTTTTATGATGAGTCCTGTTAAAAGTACAAGCAGATAACTTGTTTTTGCTATGGATTCTTTTGTATATTTGTGGAATTTGTTATTTTTCAGTCCTTTTTTGGTTAATTTGAAGAAATCTTCGATTTTTCCTCTTATTTTTTTAAATTTCTTCCATTTGGTGATTAGTTTTTTGAATTTAGAAACTAATTCTTTGTAAATGTCTTCTTTTTTGTTTTTAACTTTGAAATATTCTAAAGGATAATTGAATTGGCTTAAAATTTTGTTTATTTTCATGTTTTCTTTTGGAAATATTAATGGAACTATTTTATACTTTAAAATTCCCTCACGATAATTATTAAAACTTATATATCCTTTATCTGCTATTATAATGTCTTTGTTTCTTATTATTCTTCTTTTTCTTAGTTTTTCCATTATTTCAGGGAATAATTCAGAGTCATGCTTAGATCCTTTATGTATTAACATGGTCAATGGTTGTCCAGTGTGATAATCAAGTGCTAAAGTTAATTTAAATCCTATATAAAACCCTTTTGAAGCTGATTTGGCCCAATAAAGCCCTTTTTTCTCGAGAAATTTTTTAGTGTAATTTTGCTTGTTCCAGTTCATATCAACCTGTATATCGGTTCCATCAATTAAAACTGTGCGTTTTCCTCTTTTAATTGGTTTAAATTCCTTATTTAATGTTTTAATCACGAATTCAAGTATTTGCT